>JBJOEQ010000113.1:0-3010 GCA_046049195.1 Actinomycetota bacterium
ATCGAGGCTCTCAATCATGCCGTGCGCAATATCCCTGCCGAACAACTGCGTATGCACTTGTGCTGGGGTAACTATCCAGGCCCTCATCACCACGACATTTCAATTGCCGACATCATCGACATTGTGTGGACAGCAAAGCCACAAACTTTGCTCTTCGAAGGCGCGAACCCACGTCATAGTCATGAGTGGCGCGTACTCAAAGAACTTGGAGTACCAAAAGACAAGTTCATTTGCCCTGGTGTCATTGAGCCACAATCCAATTACATCGAGCACCCAGAAGTAGTGGCCGACAGGCTCGAACACTGGGGTCAAGTAGTGGAGCCCGATCACCTGCTCGCTGGTGTCGACTGTGGATTCTCGGTGCACGTAGGCACCACAACGATTGACCCAGACGTGGTGTTTGCAAAACTCAAGTCGCTTGCTGATGGCTCGGCACTTGCGGCAAAACGCTTATTTAAATAGCAAGAAGCAATTCTTTCGCGCGCGCAATTTCCGCATGTGATACTTCGTGCTCGCGCCCAATTATCAAATCGACTTGTACGTCGGCTCCAGATGCTTTAAATATCGCGACCGACTCATTGACCCTAAATTCAGGCACGAATGGATCAATGTCGCTCGTACTGAAGTAGGTAGGCATGCCGTCAAAACTGCCGTCGATATCCCAATTGGTTCCAGGTGGCCCGATTAATCCCCCAGTGAAGGCAATAAGTCCACCCCATCTGCGTGGATGCAGTGATGCATACTGACTCACTGCGCATGCGCCCTGAGAAAATCCACAGAGCACGAGTCGCTGGGCGAGAACTCCCGAATCCAATAATCTGCCGATCACTTGATCCAATAATTCCATCGTGTCGTCGATTCCCGGTTGATTCTCCTCAAGAGGAAACAAAAACCCTTTTGGATACCACGAATCATCTGCTGCCGCTGGAGCTACAAATGCCACATCGTCAAGAGCGAGTGGTTGCACCACATGTTCATACATGTATTCGGGCGTGATCGTTCGACCGTGCACTAACACCACAACTACTCGCGCATCGCGCACGGGTACTCCATAGTGTTCGACCCGCTGTTGCAGGTGGGGGTTGTCTATAGTCATTTAATAATTCAGTGGTTCAAGAAATTCTTTAATCCATTGTGCTTTGTCTGCAAATACTGGCGGCACCTGAAATGACTTCCCCATATTTTCATATGTTTCGTCGATTAAGAAACCTTCTGGCTTACTCACTGTCGCTTCAAACAATGCTCCACCAGGAGTACGCACGTATACCGACTCAAAATATCCACGATCTTTTCGGTCAGATACATCGGTAAATCCAAGGCCTTCAATGTGACCTTTCACATCCGTCTGAACTTCAAGGCTCTCAACTTGAAATGCGCAGTGGTGCACTGTGCCTTCCCCAAATGTCCATGTACCTTGTCCGAGGCTTGGATCACGATGAAAATCAACAATCGTTCCTGATCCACCATTTCCGACTTCGAATCTCACTGAGTTTCCATCTTGAGCAGTTTGTTTTCCATTCCAAGCAAGATCCATAAACTCAAATGAAGTTTCAAAGCTTGCAACCGAAACTGTTATGCCATGTGTTCCACGAATTCCGTATTCGCTCGGCACTCCATTGCCGGTGTATGGCTTGCGATTATCATCCGCAATTCCCACGAGTTCATAATCAATTCCACCCGGGTTTTGCAATTTGATCATCTTTTCACCAAATCGTTCAGCGGTGCTATTTGCAACACCGTGATCTGTTAATCGCTTACTCCAATATCCCAAACTCGATACTGGTACCGAAAGACTGATCGCACTGATCTGTCCTGTGCCTTTGCGGCCAACTCGGCCCGACTGACGCATTGGGAAGCACGTAAGGATCGTGCTCTCTTCGCCCAAATCATTTCCGTAGTACAAGTGATAGATGGGAACAACGCCGTCATATAGCGCTGTCTTTTTTACACTCTTCAGTCCTAAGACTTTGGTGTGAAAGTCATAATCCTCTTGCACAGTTCCTGTGCACAAAGTGAGATGGTGATGACGTTGAATTGCCGATGCTGCCGACATAATTCCCCCTAGTGTGTCGATTACCCTTTTGAATGGACAAGTTACCACAATACGGACACAAGCGATAGGGGCGTATCCCTGCGAGACGAACTAGTTTTAGTTATATGAAGAAGACAGCCAAGAGGTCTGGAACTGCACACAACACAGACTTTGTTGAGTCGCTCGCCCGAGGAATCGATGTCATCAAGGCATTTACGCCGGGCAGAATGCAACTCACGGTCAGCGATGTCGCCAAGATCACCTCACTCGCTCGCCCAACAGCTCGTCGCCTCCTACTCACACTCGAAACACTTGGCTATGTGCGTCTTATTGGCAACAACTATTTACTCACACCAAAAACACTCGAGCTTGGTACTTCGTATGTTTCAGCTCAAGGCATGTGGGATGTTGTGCAACCTCACCTCGTGTCGCTTGTAGAAAAAACAGGTGAGTCCAGTTCAATGTCCGAACTCGATGGCAGCGATATCGTGTACACCGCTCGCGTTCCCGTAGCAAAAATCATTGCGCTTTCAGTACACATCGGTACGCGGTTTCCTGCCACATCGACCTCAATGGGCATGGTGATGCTTGCCGATCTTTCTACTTCGCAGCTTGATCGCGCTTTGAAGATTGCGCCCACTTCAACAGTTGTTCCACGCGTTCAACTCACCCGTAAGCAGATTGACATCAGCTTGGCAAAAATCCGCAAACAAGGCTGGGCTCTTTCCGATGAAACTCTCTCATTCGGTATCCGATCAGTGGCTGCGCCAGTGCGCAATGCCCAGGGTCAAACCATCGCCGCAATCAATGTCACGGTAAATGCCGCAGAAACTTCGGTCAAGACTCTCACCGAAAAATACTTGCCATTACTTCTCAAGACGGCATCCAACATCACACAAGACTTTGTTTCTTTCGGCCTTTTGCCAACCACCGAGCCGCTGTCTAAATAACCATCACCCTTAAATCTCTCGGCGAACC
>JBJOEQ010000114.1:0-10826 GCA_046049195.1 Actinomycetota bacterium
GCAACACATCGTTCCAAACGTGCTGCCCGCAATGCTCTCAGTTGGCTTTTTGGCTGCGGGCGTAGTCATCATCGTTGAAGGAGGACTTGCACTTCTAGGTGCTGGCGCAGAGCCCGGTGCTAGCTGGGGTTCGCTTCTTGCACGAAATCGTGGAGATATTTCTCTCATCCCACATACGACATTCATTCCTGTGTTTTTTATTTCAATCACCGTCATGGTTCTTAACTACTTCGGCGATTACTTCCGAAATCAGATTGACGGCAGAGAGTCACGCATATGAGCGACTTGATCACAATTTCAGACCTCGTGGTCGACTTCGACACAAAGCGTGGAATCCTTCATGCTGTGCGCGGTGTGTCGCTCAACATTGCTGCCGGTGAAAGCGTTGGCATCGTTGGCGAATCTGGTTCTGGCAAAACAGTGTTTTCTCGAGCCACCATGGGACTGCTTCGCGGTAGGAAGGTCCACCGCACTGGGCAAATCATCTTTGAAGGCACAGATCTTCGCACACTCGATAACGAGCAAGTGCGTGAATACTGGGGCACTAAAATTGCCATGGTATTCCAGGACCCAATGACAGCACTCAACCCTGTGCGTCGCATTGGTTCACAGATGACGGAGTCACTTGTCAAGCGACTCGGTATGTCTAAAGAAGATGCCAAGAAGCGCGCAATTGAGTTACTCTCGCAGGTTCGTTTGCCCGAGCCAGAGCTTGCTTTACATAAATATCCACACCAGTTGTCGGGTGGTATGCGCCAGCGCGTAATGATCGCGATGTCGATTGCATGCAATCCAAAACTCTTGTTTGCCGATGAGCCAACCACCGCCCTCGACGTCACTGTGCAGGCACAAGTACTCGAGTTGTTGGCAGACTTGCGCAGAGACATGGGCATGGCAATGGTTATCGTCACTCATGACCTCGGCGTTGTGGCCGGTTACACCGACAGAATCGCAGTGATGTACGGTGGCGAAATTGTTGAGTTAGCAACGACCACCGACTTGTTTGCCAACACCAAGATGCCGTACACCGAAGCTCTCATGAACGCAATTCCACGCATCGACCGTAAGCGTGGCTCAAGCCTCGCCGCCATCGAAGGCATGCCACCAGATCCGACGACCAATCACACCGGTTGCGCATTTGCGGCTCGTTGCCCCTACGCACAACAAAAGTGCCACGATCAACACCCAGAGTTAGTTGATGCTGGCAATGGCCACTTGTATCGCTGCTTTTTCCCAATCGGAGGCAAGTAAACATGGCTGGCACCGGAAAAGCCCACCTGCGCGATTCTCCCGCACCGATCTTGCGCGTTGAGGACCTCGTTATCGAATATCGCACAAAGGGTGAACTGCCCGTACAAGCCGTATCGGGTGTGAGTCTCGAAGTGCATAGTGGAGAGACTCTTGCAATCATTGGTGAGTCCGGCTGTGGCAAGTCGACTCTAGGAAAAGGAATCTTGCAACTCATCGAAACCAAGTCTGGCTCGGTGATATTCGATGGTGTCGACATCACCAAGCTTTCAAAAGAAGAGATGCGCCAAACGCGTCCGAACATCCAAATGATTTTCCAGGACTCAATTAGCGCCCTCGATCCGCACATGACCGTGTCATCGATTGTCGAGCAACCACTCAAGGTCTGGAATCGCGGAAACGACGAAGAGCGCAAAACCAAAGTCAATGATCTATTGCGTTCGGTTGGCCTTGACCCCGAAGTTGTAGGCGATCGCAAGCCAAGCGAATTCTCTGGCGGTCAATGCCAACGTATTTCAATTGCGAGAGCACTCACACTCGCACCCAAGGTGCTTATCTGCGATGAGCCAGTGTCATCGCTCGACGTCAGCATCCAGGCCCAGATTCTCAACATTTTGCAAGAGATGAAGAACCGTTACGGCCTCTCACTCGTGTTTATTTCACACGACTTGTCAGTAGTGCGCGCCATCAGCACCCGCATTGTTGTGATGTACCTGGGCAAGATCTGCGAAATCGCCGACCCAGACACGCTGTGCGATACCCCACGACATCACTACACACATGCACTCGTCTCCTCGGTGCCAGTGCCTGACCCAACGATTAAGAACCGCAGGGCCATCTTGCAAGGCGAGCCACCATCGCCCACTAACCCACCGTCTGGTTGTCGCTTTCGCACTCGTTGCCCGGCCGCAACCGAACTGTGCGCAGCAGAAGAGCCTCAGTTGCGTGAATCAAGCCCTGGCAACTATGTAGCGTGCCATCACCCCCGCGACTAGTCGCGTTACGAACACCAATTAACGGCTGACGCTGCGCAACTGGGACAGCGCAACCGCGCCGCACCCCACCTGTAATCTGCAGTAATGAACAACATTCTGTATTTGGTTCTTGGATTAGTTATTGGTGCTGCAGCCATCTTTCTCTCTCGCAGACAAACTGATCTCCGTCGCACTTCAACCTCCGGCGATGGCCGAGACATTGAGGCAACTGTCGCACAAGCCGTCGAGTCCGCTCTTGCCGACGCACTCGAGACGCTTGACCAGCGCTCCCAACGCGACCGCCAAGACTCGATCAACCTTGCCTCCGACCGCGTCGCCCAAGCCAGTGGCGAACAATTGGGTCGACGCGCCGAACAAATTGATGCGTCGCTCAAGACAGTACAGGACAACATTGGTGCTCGTATGCAACAAATGGATGATGAGATCAAACGCCTGCGCGAAATGAACGTCGAACGCTTTGGAAATGTCAATGAAGCGGTGACAGCACTCGCCCAACAAACATCCAACCTCAACAATGTGCTGTCCAGTTCTCAAGCCCGTGGTCAATGGGGCGAGCGTATGGCCGAAGACTTGCTCAAGGCCGCCGGCCTCATCGAAGGAATTAACTACGAAAAGCAAGACACCATTGCAGGCGGTGGACGCCCCGACTACACATTCCTCATGCCGCCCAACCGAGTGCTCTATATGGACGTCAAGTTTCCTATGGACTCGTATACAAAATGCATGACCACCACCGATACGGCTCTACGTGAAGTTGCAAAACGCGAGTTCATCACTGCAGCACGTGCCCGAGTCACTGAATTGCAAAAACGAGACTATGCGGTGTCGACCACCCAGCACTCTCTTGATTATGTATTGCTATTTGTGCCCAACGAAAGCATCACTGGCTTCATCCATGAAGCAGACCCCACGCTCATCGATTGGGCCCTCGAGCGCAAGGTCGTACTGTGCTCACCTCTCACTTTGTATGCATTTCTCGTTGTGGTACGTCAAGCAACCGAGAGTTTTCAGACCGAGGAGACCGCTGCTCAAATTATGCAAATGATGAGCAAGTTTCGCAAGCAGTGGGAAAATTATGTCAAGTCGCTCGAGAAAGTCAAGAAGAGTTTTGACAATATGCAAGAAGAACTCGATGACCTCACCGTAGGCAAGCGCTTCAAAGGTCTTAATCGCGAGACTAAAAAGATTGATGATCTGCGCAAACAACAGAACATCGCCGAGTTACCTGCAGGAGATGAATTTCCTACCGCAGATGACGATTTCGACGAATAAGCAATTACCTAGCCAACACGATTGACTCGAAACCACCGAGCACATCGCTCACGTCGACGAATCCAGCACGCCTCAACAGACTTGCGGCGATGGATGATCGATACCCGCCTGCGCAATACACAACGGTTGGCAAATTGGGGTTCAATTCACCAATGCGATTGGGTAATTGCACAACAGGTACGTTCTGAGCACCATCAACAGAGCCCAACTTAAACTCACCTTCATTGCGCACGTCCACAACCTGCAGGCCCACAACCGACTCGTTGCGCTGCACAAAGTCTTTGGCTGTCAAACGCGAACCCTGTTGCACTGACAGCGGAGATTTTTCGAGATCCGCTACATCACACCACCCCACTACTCGGTCATAACCGATACGGCCGAGGCGAACTTTTGCCTCCAGCTCCCGACCACCTTCAGTGACGATCACAATGTCGTCGTGCGGCGTTACGACTGCACCTGCATACTCTGCGTAGCGTCCAGCAAAACCCACATTGATAGAACCCACAATGTGGCCGGTGGCAAACAACTGTGGATCCCGCGTGTCAATGATGACCGTACCTGTTGAGGAAAGTTTGACAACTTCGTCAACACTCAATCGGGTTGGCAAGACATGTTCGTCCAGCACGGCACGATCTTGACTATTCAGTTGTGCGTCATAAATGAAATAGCCGGGCGCTGGCGGTTGCCCTTCTGTCACCACATCAATAAAGTCGTCAATATTTGTAAATTGCAGCGCATAGTTCGTGCGTCGTTGCTCACCTATTGTCGACATCGTTTCGGTTGATAAGTTTTTGCCACAAGCAGAACCTGCGCCATGTGCGGGATATACCCGTGTACTGTCAGGAAGCGTCAACAGCTTGTCGCGCAGTGATGCGAACAGCAGATGTCCCAATTCGTTGGATGTCTTGCCAACGGATACCAGCAGGTCTGGCCTGCCCACATCCCCAATAAAGAGCGTGTCGCCAGTGAGCACGCCATAAGGAATTGCATCACTTGAGTGCTCATAAACGACAATTGAAATCGACTCTGGAGTATGACCTGGAGTGTGCCGTATCTCGAGGGTTACATCGCCGAGGCTATAGCGCTCGCCATCAGCGAAGAGTTTGGCGTCAAACTTTGGGTTTGCGATTGAACCGTAGCCAATCTTCGCCCCGGTCGCTTTCGCCATCTCGAGGTGACCGGAGAGGAAGTCGGCATGAAAGTGTGTTTCAAGAACAAGCTCAATGGTCAGTCCATGTTCGCGGGCCGAGTCGACATATTGCTGCACGTCTCGGCGTGGATCAATCACGACTGCTCGTCCTGTTTTTTCGTCGCCCACCAAGTACGACGCTTGGGACAAACATTCTAAATAGAACTGTTCGAAGATCATGAATACAGACTACACATACCCACAGGGGTATGACTAGACTGGCGCTATGAACCTAGACACAGATACACAAGATGCCCTACTGCGTCGCCTTGCGCGCGTGGAAGGCCAAGTGCGCGCCGTCCAGAAGATGATCACTGATGGACGTGAATGCCGAGAAGTGATCGCCCAAGTGTCGGCTGCATCTACAGCACTCGATCAAGTTGGGTTCAAGATTTTGTCGGTGGGCATGCAACGATGTCTTGCCGACCCGAAAAAGGCCGGCAAAGAAGGTTTCACGCTTGAAGAAGTTGAAAAACTCTTTTTGAAACTTGCCTAGAGCAATTTCAGTAACTCACTACGGAGTTGACGACGTAATCTTCAATCAATTTGCGACCACCGAGCGCAGGCAACTCAATCAGAAACACCAACCCTGCAACTTTTGCGCCAAGACTCTCTACCAAACGAATAGTCGCTGCAGCAGTGCCACCAGTAGCCAACACGTCATCCACGATGATCACAGAGTCACCCTCGCCTACCGCATCGGCATGAATCTCGAGTGTGTCGGTGCCGTACTCGAGCGTGTACGACTCACTCACCACTGTCCATGGCAACTTGCCGGGTTTGCGCACCGGCACAAAGCCAGCACCCATGCGCACAGCCACTGGTGCAGCAAAAATAAACCCACGGGCTTCAACCCCGATCACTTTGTGTGGCTTCGTGTTGCCACACAGCGACACAAGCGCGCCAACAGCCAGATCAAAACCAATTGGGTCGGCTAGCAACGGAGTGATGTCGCGAAACATGATGCCTGGCGACGGCACGTCTGGAATAGTGCGGATCAGACTCTTGATTTTGTCAACGGTCATCGCAGAAGATCTATTTGTTGAAATCGATTAGACGCGTGCACGCGACTTAGTAAAGTGCATTGCACCGTCTTCAATTGGTGATTTGCGAAACATCTTTTTGTCACGCTTGAAATTCTGTGGGTTGATCCACGGCTCGCGGTCGCTCTGGCGAGGAAACTTGTGCATTGACCTCTCCATGTAGCCAGAGGTGAAACTGTCGATCCATGGGCGTTCCGGCATTCCCTCATCACTCTCGCGCAATTCGGGAATGCAAATCTCGGTGCCCGTCTCTTTCATGTGATTGAGCAAGCGACACACATAGGTGCAGATCAAGTCGGCACGCAGTGTCCACGACGCGTTGATGTATCCAAAGACCGAGCCCATGTTGGGCACTCCCGAATATCCGAAGCCCTTGTATGACCAAGTCTTTGCAAAGTCAACTGGCTTGCCATCTACAACAAAGTCCATCTCGCCGAGTGTGACCAGATTGAGGCCAGTCGCGGTCACGATGATGTCGGCTTCAAGAGTCTCTCCCGATGCGAGTGTGATTCCAGTTTCTGTGAAATGTGCAATGGTGTCGGTGACCATCGTGGCTTTGCCAGATCTAATTGATGCAAACAAATCACCGTTTGGCACCAAGCACAAGCGCTGATCCCATGGGTTGTACTTGGGTGTGAAGTGTTTGTCGACGTCGTAGTCGGGCCCTAATTCGGCGCGTACGCCACCCAACAACAACGCCTTTATCTCGAGTGGCTTCACGCGCGTGCGTTTATAGACAATCTGTTGCATCGTGGTGTTCTTGAGTCGAGTCACGCTGTAGGCCATCTTCGCTGGCAAAAACTTGCGCAGCCGATTGGCCACGGGGTCAGAGTCTGGTCTTGACACAACATATGTTGGTGAGCGCTGCAGCAACGTGATGTGTGCGGCTGTCTGTGCCATGGCTGGCACCAACGTCATTGCAGTCGCACCCGAACCAATCACAATGATGCGCTTGCCTGCGTAGTCCATATCTTCTGGCCACTTTTGCGGATGCACTATTTGCCCCTTGAAGCGATCGAGTCCCGCAAACTCTGGCGTGTAGCCACCCTTGTAGCTGTAGTAGCCGGAGCACATAAACAAAAAGTTGCAACTCATCTGCACGGTCTCGTTCGTGTCTTTGCGCGTTGCGGTCACGGTCCAACGCGCGTCATCGGTCGACCACTCGGCTTTCGTTACCAAATGTTTGAAACGAATGCGTTTGTCGATGCCGTACTCAACAGATGTGTCTTGCACATACTGCAAAATGGATGGTCCGTCGGCTATCGACTTAGCCGCAGTCCATGGCTTGAAGCTGTAGCCAAGCGTGTGCATGTCGCTGTCGGAGCGAATGCCCGGGTAGCGAAAGAGATCCCACGTGCCACCCAAAGTGTCACGGCCTTCAAGTATCACGTAACTGCGATCTGGGCTCATCGTTTGTAGGTGATAGCCAGCACCAATGCCCGTAAGTCCTGCCCCAACCACGACCACATCTACGTGTTCCATTGCATCAAACTTTACTCAACGCGGGTCAGTGACGCTGTAGTCGGGCATCCTTCACCCATTTCCAATGCATTCGTCCATGATCGGCATTTGCTGCCAGTACTCCACCCACAGTGCCATCGGCCCAAGGAGCGCCAGGCAAGACTTCTTCCAACTGAACATCACTCAGATCGGACAGAAGTTGCAACGTGACGGCTCGTGCACTTGAGCCAAGAGCAACGACTTCACTGAGCGACTTGCCGTGGTGGGTCATTTGCCATTCCTCGGTCATTGCGTGCACCGAGGCCATGATCTGGTGACTCGAGCGCGCCACACCATTATCGCCAACGCGCAAACCCACAGGGTTGGCGTCACCTGCAATGTGCTTACGAATCACTGCAGCGAAGTTGCGTTCAATCAGTGCCAGGTGCGCCAGATGATCGAGTGCCGACCAAAAGTTCTGCGGATTGTGCTCGCTCGGTGTCAGGTCGGCATATAACTCATCGTCTGTCAATGCTGCATATGTATTCAGTAGCCATGCCCGGTCTTCATTCAGTTTCTTCTCTATATCAAGACGATTCATCTCGTCAGACTAGACCACTCGTAAACTGCGGATGTGCCAGTTTTTGAGCGAAATTCACTGTCAATCAATTATCAGATCATTGGAAGTGGCCCACGAGTTTTGTTTTTTAATGGATCAGGCGGATCTATTGAGGGTTCGCAACTGCTCGTCAATGCATTTGCCAAAACGTGTCAAGTGCTTGTGCACGACCAACGCGGTCTTGGAAAAACTTCAGTGCTGGATGGGCCGTACAGCATGTCTGACTACGCCCAAGATGCTGCGGCATTGCTCGATCACGTTGGATGGCAGACCACAAATATTATTGGCCTGAGTTTTGGCGGCATGGTTGCCCAAGAATTTGCTGTCACATTTCCTGATCGCGTTGATCGACTGGTGCTGATGTGCACATCTGCTGGTGGCAGTGCCGGATCGTCATACCCACTGCACCAACTTGCGCAACTGCCCACAACCGAACGAAACAAAGCGCTCCGGCTACTCACTGACACTCGTTTTACCGATGACTGGCTGGCGTCCCATCCACTCGATGCGGAGATCATGCGCTTTCAAGAAGATCGACCAAATTCTGAAAAAACTGCTCATCAGATAGAGGGTGAACGACTGCAACTTGAAGCACGCATGGGTCACGATGTTGTCGACCGACTGCATCTCGTCTCAGCACCGACATTGATTACTGCTGGCAGATTTGATGGCATCGCGCCACTAGCAAATTCGCAAGCAATTGCTGAACGAATTCCGAACTCAACGCTCAACGTGTACGAGGGAGGTCACCCATTTTTGTCCCAAGATCGCCAGGCAATGCGCGACATTCGTACTTTTCTTAGTCAGTAAGAGCCGATAAACTAAAAGTTCCTTCGCGGGTGTAGCTCAATGGCTAGAGTCCGAGTTTTCCAAACTCGTTATGCGGGTTCGATCCCCGTCACCCGCTCTCAGTGGCAGTACCAATCGGTTTGATAACGCAACCGTCATATTGAATATGGCGGCGGCAGTGAGTGCGGTGCTCACACCAAAGGTGGATGCGCCCAGACCCCACCCAAATGCGCCCACCGAAGCGCCGAGCCAAACCATCAGCATCGCAAGTGACGAACCACGTCCACGCACCCAGTCGGGCAACTGCACCATAAACGTCGAAAACATCGTGGTCAGCATTGCCATCGTGCCCATCCCGCAGATGAGCATGGCTGCAACTGCAATCCAAATCACAGAAGTGTTTGCAAATACCGCCGTACCACACGACCACACGGCTGCCGCACAAAGAACGACCATCTCGGTCGACATCGCTCCTCGCACTCGTGGCAACACCCACACAGCGGCAACCGCACCAACACCAAGTGCACCCGACAGCAAACCAAAACCACTTGCCGACACATCCAAATTCTCTTTTGCAACGACAGGCATCACCGACGTAAGCGCCGATGTCGCTCCAAGCACAAGAGTCAGTCGCAGTGCAACATTACGCAGATTCGCCGCACCAACAATATGTTTGATGCCTTCGGCGATTGCATGATTGACACCCTGCTGACGGGGCTCACTCTTCGCCGTTGATTTAAAGCGCTGGGTGACTATGACTATGCCGATAAACGAAACTGCGTTGAGCGCGAACACCGCCCCAGGGTTGAAAAGAGCAATCAGTAGACCAGCGAGTGCGGGCCCTACCGATTGAGCGATGTTGCGCGAAATCGAATCAAGCCCGATTGCTTGTGGCAAGTTCTCGGCATCAACAATCTCCGGCGTGAGAGCCATAAATGCTGGCGCCGAAATCGTCAGTGCGATCGACTCAAAAAAAGTGCCAGCAAGCAGCCAGTTCACCGACAAATGGTCAGTCCACTGCAGAACAGCAAGCGCACCTGCAATAAACAACGCAACTATCTCAGTAACCGCAATGAGTCGTCGCCTGTCAATCATGTCGGCCAATGCGCCAGCATGCAGTGCAAGCAAAAAGCCTGGTGCTGCCCATGCCGTTTGCACCAGCCCTACAAGCGTCGGCGATTCAGTCAGAGTCGTCATCGTCCAACCAGCTGCTGCAATGTGCATGAACGTGCCGATGTTGGATACCAAACCGGCAATCCAGAGCGCCCTAAAAACTCGTATTTTTAGAGGCGACCAAGGGCTGGACATGCGTCATAATATATCTATGCCTGCCGATGAGGATCTCGTCACTTCGCGTGGGCTCGTGGTCCCTTTTGCCTCACTCAATTGGACATTTGCCCGCTCGACTGGTGCGGGCGGTCAGCACATCAACAAAACCTCGTCAAAGTCCACTTTGACCATTACGACGTCTGAAGTGACTGGTCCTGATTTGGCAGTCGAACGTGTCCGATCACTCCTTCCCGCCGAGATCCGTATCACCAGCCAAAAAAGCCGTAGCCAATGGCGTAATCGGCAACTCTGTATGAGCCAATTGCGCGAAATGCTCGATACCGCTGCAATGCCACCGGCCCCTCCACGCAGAAAATCACGCCCTACACGTGGATCTGTTGAGCGACGTCTCGACAGCAAACGCCGAGAGAGTCAGAAAAAGGAATCACGACGCGCCGACACTTGGTGACTAGTACCAAATTTGGGCCGTAATACGACTGTAATCTTATAAAACCCATACCAAATATGGCTCAAAGTGAGTATCCACCACTTACGTAATTGTGTTTCTTACCGTTGAATATGTAGACATCCCGTCTACAGAACTGGGGAAATACGAATATGTACACACTTGGATACCTACTCCTGGCAGCTGCCCTGCTTGGTGCCGTAACGACCGTTGTCGATTCGGTATTGGGCACAATTCAGCTATCAGCAATCATTAAGAAGATTCCAATCATTGGAGCAAACTGGGGCCTTATCGTTGCAGTCGCAATGTGCTGGTTCCTCGAGATGGCACCAGCCTCAGGTTGGGGCATGACCTTCTCCGATGACTGGATGACCTACGTCGCAAACGGCGCAATTATTGCAGGAATGATTCCTCTCAAGGATGCCGTCATTTCGATGGTTG
The DNA here is from genome assembly GCA_046049195.1 of Actinomycetota bacterium. Taxonomy (GTDB): domain Bacteria; phylum Actinomycetota; class Acidimicrobiia; order Acidimicrobiales; family Ilumatobacteraceae; genus UBA3006. The sequence goes on from JBJOEQ010000114.1 coordinate 10,772, forward strand.
GCAAGGGATTACGCGCTTAATCTGCGTTAATCAAAGCGAACTTGAAAAGCCGTCG
>JBJOEQ010000115.1:0-21976 GCA_046049195.1 Actinomycetota bacterium
CGATCATCGTCATTCTCATGACTGCGATCAATCGGCGCCGCCCATCCGCAAGTCAACACCACTGCGGCATCAAACATTCGAACGATTGCGCTTGTCGGTGCATCAATCAATTCATATACATCGCCGTGCTCAGCAAGAAATGTGATTCGTAATGCGCCGTCTTCAAGGCGATCAACTCCTCCCGAATCCACGACGCTGATGCCATAGAGGCGGGCGCGCTTCAGATCAAATCCGTCGAGCGACATATGCAGGCTCTGTTCGACGCAGGTGGCTAGGGCTACTGGTGTATTCGTGTGTTTTGTCATGCCCCGATGTGTACGCGAGGTGCCACGGAGTGCAGTACAACGGTGATTTTTTGTCTAAATCACGGCAGAATAGAGGTATGGCAAATTCAATCGCGCGCCCACAGACCTTGCCGCAAAAAGTGTGGGACCGTCACATGGTCAATAACGCTCCCGGCGATGCCGAGTTGTTGTACATCGATTTGCATCTTGTTCATGAAGTAACCAGCCCACAAGCCTTTGATGGCCTGCGCATCAACAATCGCAAGGTGCGTCGTCCCGACCTCACCGTTGCAACCGAAGATCACAACGTGCCCACCAAAGACATTCACTTGCCAGTTGCCGACCCAATTTCGGCAAAGCAACTCGACGTCATGCGAGTCAATGCCAAAGAGTTTGGCATCACGTTGTATCCAATGGGTCACGAAAAGCAAGGCATCGTGCACGTCATCGGGCCCGAGCAGGGTCGCACACTTCCTGGCATGACCATCGTGTGCGGTGACAGCCACACTGCAACGCACGGCGCATTCGGCGCACTTGCATTTGGCATCGGCACGAGCGAAGTCGAGCATGTGCTCGCCACACAAACACTTCCGCAATCACGTCCAAAGTGGATGAGCGTCACAGTTGAAGGCACGCTCTCGCCTGGCGTCACTGCAAAAGATGTGATCTTGGCAATCATTGGTCAAATCGGCACAGGCGGCGGCATCGGCCACGTCATCGAATATCGCGGATCTGCAATTCGTTCGCTGTCGATGGAAGGTCGCATGACTGTGTGCAACATGTCGATCGAAGCCGGCGCAAAGGCTGGTCTCATTGCGCCAGACGAAATAACTTTTGAGTATCTGAAGGGCCGCGAGTACGCACCAGCTGGTGCTGCATGGGACCAAGCGATTTCCGAGTGGCGCACACTCGTTTCAGACGAAGGAGCTGCATGGGACAAAGAAGTTGTTATTGATGCAGCAACGATCAAGCCGCAAATCACGTGGGGCACCAACCCTGCTCAAGTGCTTGGCATCGATGACCGTGTTCCAAACCCAGATGATTATGCCGACGCAACCGCACGCGACACCGTTGCGCGCGCACTCACCTATATGGGTCTCACTGCCGGCACACCTATTCGCGACATCACTGTCGACACCGTGTTCATCGGCTCGTGCACCAACAGTCGCATTGAAGACTTGCGTGCTGCTGCTGCGGTATTCGAAGGCCGCACTGTCACCGTTAAGCGCGTGATGGTTGTGCCAGGTAGCCACCAAGTCAAAAAGCAGGCCGAGGCAGAAGGCCTCGACAAAATCTTTATTGCAGCGGGTGTCGACTGGCGCGAGCCTGGTTGCTCAATGTGCTTGGCAATGAACCCCGACAAGCTTGCGCAAAACGAGCGCAGCGCCTCTACATCCAACCGCAACTTTGAAGGTCGTCAAGGACGCGGCGGTCGCACACATCTTGTTTCACCACAAATTGCTGCGGCCACTGCAATCGCCGGGCACTTCGCTACTCCAGCAGATTTGAAATGAGCAGCGAGTCATGAAAAAAGTGAGCATCATCAGCGGTCGCGGAGTTCCTCTCAAGCGTTCCGACGTCGACACCGATCAAATCATTCCTGCAGAGTGGCTCAAGCGCGTCGAGCGCACGGGTTTCGAAAAAGGTTTGTTCTCTACGTGGCGCGATGATCGCAACTTTGTTCTCAACGACGAGCGTTATGTTGGCGCATCAGTTTTGGTTGCTGGCCCAAGCTTCGGCGTTGGCTCATCACGCGAGCATGCCGTGTGGGCGCTGCAACAAGGCGGATTCGATGCCGTCATCGCCCCAAGTTTCAGCGACATCTTCCGCAACAACTGCACAAAAAACGGCTTGTTGCCAATTGTCTTGTCAGAGCCAACCGTCAACCGCATTTGGGCAGTCATTGAAAACGATGCAACAGCCGAAATCACCATTGACTTGCATCGCTTCACTGTCGAGATTCCAAGTGCCGGTATCACCGAGACGTTTGACATGGACACCGAGACACAACAACGTTTCATTAACGGTCTTGATGACATCAGCATCACGTTGGCCGATGCCGATGCAATCACCAAGTTTGAGGCTTCTCGCCCAGCCTGGCTCGCCGCTCGCTAACCCTTGCCGCATCTAAACAGTGAGTTCATCCAGGTTTACTGGAACCAACTATTCCTAGGTGTCTGATTGCGGCTCGCATGAGCCTCAAATCTATTGTCAGCAGTTGAGCACCCAAATCTCGCGCGAGCAACACATAAACCGAGTCGTATGCCGAAAAGTTGTGTCGAAGTTTCCAGATCCCTTCGATAAATGATCTATGTGCGGCGCGATTAAGTTTCCATCTCCCGAGGTCTGCGATCGCCGAGTTTGCAATGTCTTCATCGAGCACACCACGCGAGACTTGACCCCGAATCACGTCCAACACCTCAACATAAAAAAGTTCTGGAATCCAAAGTTCTGAGTCGCCGTCTAACCGACGTGCCAATAATTTTCCTCGATCGGCACGAGTAAGAATTTCTACGCCAGCAGATGCATCAATTACGAACGCGGCCATGCGCTGCGAGTTCTACGTAAACCGCGCAGTGTTTTCACAGTGTCGATTTCACAAATTTGCAGAATGCCATGAACTGGCGGTTTGTCATACCACTCGTGAAAGTCATGTCCAGTCCCATGCAGAGTCGGACTAATCACTTCAATTTGATCCATGGCCCCAGCGCCATTGTCCCTATTCTCCATATGCCTGATAGTAGATGAACCTCGTTGGTTGACTTTGCTCATTAATTTGATTCTCCATTTCTGTGGGTGTGCACAGATGTGTACGGCAGATAGCCGCAGAGTGAAGCTCAATTATCGAGAAAACTGAACAAGTCACGCAAGCGCACGTCGTTTGAAAAAACTTCAATCGGTGGCTGAATGTCGAGGCGTAGACCGCGCTGGATAATGCGGCATGTGGTGTGTTGGTTGTATTCGGCCATTGTCACTGCCCAACCGTCTTTGCCAGCGCGCGCGGTACGCCCTGAGCGGTGCAAATATGTTTTGACATCGAGTGGCGGTGCGTAATGAATGACGACCGCAACGTCGTCGATGTCGATACCGCGTGCAGCGACATCAGTGGCAACCAAGATCTTGAGTTTGTTGTCGGCAAATTTGCCTAACGCTTTTTCGCGCGCATTTTGCGGCATGTCGCCGTGCAGCGCTGATGCATCTGCACCAAGTTTTTGCAGTGCCTCGGCAACTTTGTCGCAACTGCGCTTGGTGTCACAAAACACCACGGTCTGTCCGGCTGCTGCGGCAATGTTGGCAATCACGCGATCTTTGTCCATGTGATGCACCGCCAAAAACAAATGGCGCATCGTGCCCACCGTGTCGGTTGGCGAATCAATCGAAACCTCAACGGGGTTTTTCATGTATCGCTTGACAAGGTTGGCAACTTGCCCGTCGAGCGTTGCCGAAAACAACATTGTTTGGTGCACTGCCGTCACATGGCGCATGATCCACTCGACCTGGGGCATAAACCCCTCATCTGCCATGCGGTCTGCTTCGTCAATCGCCACAACCTGAATCGCGCTCAAGTCACATTCTGCAGACTTCATGAGGTCAATCAGGCGCAATGGTGTCGCAACAATAATCTCGACACCCTTCTCGATCTCGACGACTTGTTTTTGCCTGTCGGCACCGCCGTACACAGCCAGCACTCGCACTCCGCAATGCTTGCCAATCGGCCCCAACACTTCCGACACCTGCAACGCGAGTTCGCGCGTTGGCACGATCACCAAACCATGCGGTTTGCCAGGAGTTGCGGGTGCATCAATGCGCGCCATCATCGGTACACCGAACGCCAGAGTCTTGCCCGAGCCCGTGCGAGCCCTGCCCATCACGTCTTCACCAGCCATAGCAACGGGTATCGCCTGGGTCTGAATCGCAAATGGAGCCGAGAATCCGGCAGCGGCAAGGCCAGCATCAAGGCGGTCAGGCACACCAATCTCAGCAAATCCTGTTGGCGTTTTCACTTCGGGGGTCGTCATCTCTCGAGTCACGCTACCAACCACCGAGCAACACTCCGTGGCACTAAATCGCTAGATAAACAATCTCGCCAGATAGTAGACGCAGCCTCCAAAATTCTGTATGGTCAAACTTTCATATTCATACCCCAAGGAGGTGCTCATGTCCACAGATAACGCTTCGTCGTCTCTCTCAAATTTTTCTTCACTCGAGAATCGTCATACCTGCGACGAGAGCGCCTTCACTGGACGCAAAGGAATGCGCTACGACTGGCAGCAATTGCTCGTTCCATCAGACGCAGTTTTTGAAGCAAGTCTTGAAACGTTGTTGAGCTCACTCGAGGCTCAGCACATCGATGCGGGCGATCAGTATTCGCCGATAGCGTCGAAGTGAACGCACCAGCCCCGACAGCACACAAACTTCCCCGTCGCACGTTGGTGCTGGGCTGTGGTTCTGTTGCGCAGTGCGCGTTGCCATTGATGGTTCGCGATCTCAAGTTTGATCCGACGTCCATACATATAGTCGACTTTCGCGACAACCGCTCACGCGTTGCCGACCTGCTCAAAGCCGGTGTCACCTACGAACAAGATCGCGTTACACGCGACAATCTTGACGCCTTTCTTTCGGCACGCGTAGGCGACGGCGACTTGTTACTCGACTTGGCTTGGAATATTGATGGACCAACGATTTTGGAGTGGTGTCGCGATCACAATGTGCGGTACCTCAATACTTCAGTCGAGTTGTGGAATCCATATGACGACATGGCGTCCACTCACCCACTTGAGCGCACGTTGTATGTGCGCCATCAAGCAATTCGCAAGATGATCGAGCGTTGGGGCACCAACAACGGTGCATCTGCAGTTGTTGAGCACGGCGCAAACCCAGGCATGGTCAGTCACTTGGTCAAACAAGCACTGACCGACATCACGACACAATTGCTTGCCGATGGCAAAGCCGGTTCGCGTGCCACATCATTACAGGCAGCACTTGAGGCTCAACAGTTCAATGTGCTTGCACAACTCACTGGCACCAAAGTCATTCACATTGCCGAGCGCGACACGCAAGTGTCGAGCAAGCCAAAACTGACCAATGAGTTTTGCAACACGTGGTCAGTCGAAGGTTTTTATGAAGAGGGCGTCGCGCCCGCCGAGCTCGGTTGGGGCACGCACGAAAAGTGGATGCCAGCAAATGCTCACGCACACACAGACGACGGCCCGCGCAACCAAATCTGTCTTGCACAACCAGGCATGGAGTCGTGGGTACGCAGTTGGGTTCCATCTGGCGACACGCTTGGCATGATCATTCGCCACGGTGAGTCGTACACAATGACACATCATCTCACTGTCAAAAATACTGACGGCACCGATGCGTATCGCCCGACAGTGCACTACGCCTACCATCCGTCCGATGCCGCGATCAATAGCGTGCTCGAGTTGCGCATGCGCAATTGGCAGATGCAACCAAAGGAACGCATATTCAATGACGAGATCATTGATGGACGCGACGAACTCGGCGTGTTGCTGATGGGCCACGACTACAAATCGTGGTGGACAGGATCAACATTGTCGATTCACGAAGCGCGTGCGATCATTCCAAACCAGAGCGCAACAACCGTGCAGGTTGCTGGCTCGGTTATCGGAGCCATCACGTGGCTGCTCGATTGCCCGTCGGAAGGTGTGCGAGTACCCGACGAGTTGCCGTGGAAGAAAGTGCTCAATGCCACTCGGCCATACATTGGGCCAATTCATTCGGCGCCGTCCGACTGGACACCGCTCAAGAATCGCAACGATCTCTTCCCCGGTTATGGCAATGACACGAGCCTGCTCGATCATTCAGATCCGTGGCAGTTTGCCAATTTCTTGGCCCCAACGCCGTACTAACTGCGTTACGCATTGCCCCGATATGCTTGATCGTGTTATGACATCAACAGCAAGCAGCCTCCTACTTACATAACGGCGCCAGCCTCATAACCGCTGCCGCCGAACCCTCTGAACCTGAAAAGGTCAGGGGGTTTTTTCATTATCACGACAAGAAACTCACGAGACACACGAAAGACAAAAACCATGGCACCAAAGCCCACACAACCCAAGAAGATGCAGTTCGAGAAGTACTCACCGTTCATCCCGGTCGTGCTCACCGACCGCACGTGGCCAAACAACGTCACCACCAAGGCGCCGTTGTGGTGTTCAGTCGATTTGCGCGACGGCAATCAAGCCCTCATTGATCCGATGGATTCAGAGCGCAAACTGCGCATGTTTAAAACTCTCGTCAAGATGGGCTTCAAAGAAATCGAAGTTGGTTTTCCATCGGCAAGCCAGCCCGACTACGACTTTGTGCGCCACATCATTGAACAGGATCTCATTCCCGAAGATGTCACGATTCAGGTTCTTGTGCAATGCCGTGTCGACTTGATCAAGCGCACTTACGAGTGCTTGCAGGGTGCGCCACGTGCCATCGTGCACTTTTACAACTCCACTAACCCACTGCAACGTCGCGTGGTGTTTGGTCTCGAGAAGGCTGGTGTCATCGACATCGCAGTCAAGGCTGCACAGTTGTGCAAAGAACTCGAGCCAACGCTCAAGGGCACCGATGTGCGTTATGAGTATTCGCCAGAGAGCTTTACGCTCACCGAGCCAGAGTTTGCAATCGAGATTTGTGAAGCGGTGATGGACGTCATCAAACCAACAGCAACGACTCCATTGATCTTGAACTTGCCAGCAACAGTCGAGTGCTACACCCCAAATGTGTACGGCGATGTGATCGAGTGGTTTATCCGAACCATCAAAAACCGCAATCTAGTGTGCGTTTCTTTGCACCCACACAACGACCGTGGATGTGCAGTTGCTGCAGCCGAGTTTGGTGTGCTTGCAGGTGCCGACCGTGTTGAAGGCACGCTGTTCGGCAACGGTGAGCGCACCGGCAACGTCGACATCGTCAACTTGGCAATGAACTTGTTTATGAATGGTGTCGACCCAGAGCTCGACATCACCGACATTGATGCCTTGCGTCGCGATGCCGAATACTGCAATCGCCTTCCAGTTGCCGAACGTCATCCATACGTTGGCGATCTCGTGTACACAGCGTTTTCAGGTAGTCACCAGGATGCGATCAAAAAAGGTCTTGAGGCATTGCCAGATAATTATGACCAGTGGGGTGTGCCCTACCTACCTATCGACCCAAAGCATGTTGGCCGTTCATACGAAGCAGTCATTCGTGTCAATAGCCAGTCGGGCAAGGGTGGCGTTGCATACATCATGAAGACCGAGCACGGGTTTGACTTGCCGCGCCGTTTGCAAATCGAGTTCTCACAAAACATTCAGCACCTCACCGAAGATTCGGGTAGCGAAGTTTCGCCGGTCATGATGTGGGATGCATTTAAGAACGAATATCTTGCAGATGTTCCGCGCTACAAACTGGTGAGTCACGAACTCAAAAGCGAGTCAGTGACGGGCAATACCGAAATCACCGCGCAGATCGACATCAATGGCAAGCGCCAAACATTTACGGGCAAGGGCAATGGCCCTATCGATGCATTTGTGCACGCCATCCGAGCCGAGTTCAAGGGCAACCTCGACGTCAAGGACTACACCGAGCACGCACTTGGTCAGGGTTCACAAGCAACTGCTGTTGCCTATGTCGAGACGGGTGATGAATCGGGCCACACACGCTGGGGTGTTGGTATCGATCCAAACACCATCACCGCATCATTGCGCGCAGTGCTCAATGCATTCGAGCGCCACGCAGCTAAGCACAGCGCCTAAAGCCTCAACTAGTCTGATTACGTGCAGATAATTGTTGACTTCGACATGTGCGCTGCCACAGGTGGTTGTGTCAATCAGGCGCCAGAGGTGTTCGAGATTCGCGATGACGGTTTCCTTTATGTTTTGCAAGAAAACCCCGACGAGTCATTGCGAGCAAAGGTAAAACTTGCCGAAGACTTGTGCCCTACTGGCGCCATCACCATTACCGACTAACACGCACAAGTACTCGTGGGCTTCACTTCCAAACTCAAATCTGCATGGGCCACAAATAATTCGGCATTGTGCGTCGGGCTCGACCCCGACGTCAGCAAACTTCCAGCGCATCTCAAAGCCGATCCACTTGGCATACAAAAGTTTTGTATTGACATCATCGATGCCACCGCCGACACGGTCTGCGCATTTAAGCCACAGATTGCTTACTTCGCAGCCGTTGGTGCAGAAGCCCAGTTGCAAGCAGTTTGCGACCACATTCGCACGCAGTACCCAGACGTTGTCCTCATTCTCGATGCCAAGCGTGGCGACATTGGCGACACAGCAACGCTCTATGCGCGCGAAGCATACGAGCGATATCAAGCCGATGCCGTCACAGTCAATCCATATTTGGGCACCGACTCTCTCGAGCCATTTTTACGCACTCCCCAAAAGGGCACCATCGTGCTGTGCCGCACATCAAACCCTGGCAGTGCCGAGTTTCAATCGCAACTCATTGATAACGAACCCTTATACAAAGTGATTGCGCGTACTGCAGCAACCAAGTGGAACACGATTGGCGATTGCGCTCTTGTAGTTGGCGCCACATATCCAACCGAGTTAGCAGAGGTGCGCGCCATTGTTGGCGACATGCCTTTGCTTGTTCCTGGCATTGGCGCCCAGGGTGGCGACATCCAATCAGCGGTCACTGCCGGCCGCACCACCAACGGCACAGGGCTGATCATCAATTCTTCGCGCGCAGTGCTCTATGCAAGGAATGGCACCGACTTTGCACAAGCAGCACGCACTGTGGCACTCACCACACGAGATGCCATTCGCAAATTCTCCAACTAAAGTTCTTCCCATGCCTCACCCGTTTTTGTCTGAAGAGTGGATCACTGAAGCACGAATTATTCGTGCAAAATACGAAGGTCAAGTTCCAAAAATCCCCATCACGATTCGCATGAACCAGGTCATTACCAAGGTTCCGTTTGGCAACGGTGACATCCAGAGCCACATCGACACATCATCCGGTGGATTTGTTATGGATCTTGGCCACATCGAAAAACCCGATCTCACGGTGACCACCGATTACGAAACCGCGCACAAAGTGTTCTTTGATCAAGATCCCCAGGCTGGCATGCAAGCGTTCATGTCGGGTCGCATCAAGGTTGAAGGCGATGTCAGCAAAATGTTGATGTTGCCATCGGTCATGCCGACGACCGATTTATCAGAGCAAGTTGCTGCCGAAATTCGCAGCATTACGTTGCTGCAATAAAATTAGAGGGTATTCACACTGCGATCTACTGAGCGCACCAAACTTGCAGCAACAATTGCGAGTGCTGCGCATATAACCCCCACGAGCAAGCCATAGGAATAACTCGTAACTTTTCCAGAACTCTCAGTGATGTCGTGCACGCTGATCATCAGTGCCCCACCCATGACTGCACCCATTTGCGACATCAGTTGTTGCATCGCACTTGCGACACCCATGTCGCTCGACTTGACCGATGCCGCGAGTAGCGCTGTCAGGCTCGGTGCAGCAATTCCCATTCCGAAACCAGTTAAGGCAAGGCTCAACACAATCACCCAGTCTTGTGTTCCTACGCCAATTCCGTACATCACAATCATGGCGATCAAAATTGCTCCTGCTCCCGCCATTCCAGTGTTGCGCTCGCCTGTTCTGCCCACGATGTATCCGGCCATCGGTGCGATCAACGAAAAAGTGAGCGGTCGCGCAATCACCAGCCAACCAATGTGTGATGGCTTATATCCAAGACCGTTCTCAAGCAACTGTGGCAGAAGCAGAAAACTTCCCATGTACGCCATGTTCATGAGACCCTGTGTTGCGATAGGAAACGCGACGTTGCGAGTGCGCAACCACTTCACAGGAATAAGCGGATCAGATGCAGTCTTTTCGATCTGATAAAAAATCAACAATGCAGCGACACCAGCAATACCACTTGTCAATGTGGCCGCACTTGTCCATCCCCATGAGTTGCCACGATTGATCGTGAGCAAGATCAGCACTGACCCTGCACCAAGTGTTGCTGATCCTTTCACGTCGAATCGCACGTTCTCTTGGCGATCAGTGTCGGGCAGCAATCGATACGACACCAATGCGCCGATCACACACAACGGTGCTTGCACCAAAAAGATCACGCGCCAACCAAAAATCTCTACGAGTGGTGTGCCTACAACAACACCAAGCACGGGTGCGCCGGCAGTTACAAAACTCCAATACCCAAGTGGCCGCACTCGTTCGTCGGCACGAAACATGCGGTTGATGTAGGCCATTGCTGCAGGTCCTGTCGCAGCACCCGCTGCAGCCGACAATGTGCGAAACACAATCAACGAAACAGCGTTCCATGCAAAACCACTGATGAGCGAGAAAACTCCAGCAAAAAATAGCCCACCGACAAACATGCGCTTATGACCCCACAGGTCACCCGATTTTCCAAATGCAGGCCCCACCACACCAAATGCCAAGAGCGGTGCGGTAATTGTCCAACTCAACACGGTCACAGTGCTGCCGAGACTGTCGGCCACTGTCTTGAGCGACACCACAAGCAGAGTGATCGTAAAACTGACGGTAAATACCGATGCCAGCAGTACTGCAAGTGTTGCTTTGCGATGGGTTAAACCAACGGTCTTTGCAACTTTGCCTGTAAGCAAGCGCGACCAAGGGATGATTGAAATCTCGTCAACACCACCAGAGTCAATGATTCCGACTTCATCATCGAGCGACTTTGCAAGGTGCTCGTTCTTTTTCACTCTTCTACGATAATGCTGCTACAGCACCAATATTGTCGTCTTAAGGAAAGACAAGATCAATTGTTGCGCCGCGTGGCACCTGATCACCATTGTTAATCGCTTTGTCACCCACAAATGCCTTGCGCAATTTGTAATTTGGTTTACCTGTGACTTTTCCCACAACGAATCCTGCTTCAAGAAGCCTTGGTTCAACCAAAGCAAAACTATTGCCAATGATTCGCGGCATCTCTACTAAATCTGGACCGAGTGAAATCAAGTAGGCGACTTGTGCGTCACGAGCGATCTGAGTTCCTGGCACAACTGACTGCGCACCAATCAATCCTGCGGCCGCACCATTGCTCTTGGCGGCTGGTGTCTCCACTAGCACCAAGCGCAATTCATTCATCACTATCTGAGCTTGTTCAAGAGTCATCCCTATGAGCGATGGCATCTCACGCGGAGCGGGGCCCGTCGATATCAATACATCAATGGCTGTGCCGCGCAACACTTTGTCTCCGGGTATCAAACTCGGCTGCTCCGGTACCAACCATGAAATAACAGAGCCTGCAGCAACGTCTTCACTTGGCGAATCTTTTTGAGCAGGCACAAGCTCGAGCGCTGTCAAAGTATCAACAGCTTCTTGCAGAGTCTTACCAACTAAATCTGGCAATTGCGCAAGCGATGGTCCTTGCGAGATGACGAGAGTCAATGTCTTGCCCTCTTCCAATGACTCGCCAGACCCTGGTTCGGTGCGAATCACATTGCCAGCGGGCACCTCGTCGCTGCGCTCTGCTGTCACAACAATGGTCCATTTAAACGGCACGACCAAATTGCGCACTTCTCCTTCATTCATCTCGGCAATTACAGGCACCTCATGCGAACGCTTCGCAAAAATTTGATACGAGATGCCGCCAGCCATCAACAAAGCCACCGCTGCACCAATTGCTACTATCCGTTTGTGCCGCTTGATCTCGGCCGGATTCGCGATGTAAATCGGTTCGTCCGAATCATTAATGATCATCTTCTGCTCCGATGCAGAAGCTGGCACCACAGGTCGCGCAATCTCCCCAGTTCGATCAACAATCTTTTCCTCTATCACGGCCTCGAAACTCTTCGATTCAAGCGGCTCTATGGGCAGAGGCATCGGCATCTTGTCGGCAATCGCAGCAAACGCACGCCCAAAGTCCAGTGCGCTAAATCGCTCACTTGCTTCAGGCCTTCCAGCACGCTCAAGCGGTGCAGCAATCGGGCCCAAGTCAGCCGACACTGGCAACAATTTGTCAATGCGCGCAGCAAGTGTGATTGCGGCGGTGTCGCCCACAAATGGCAACGTTCCTGTAATCATTTCGAGCAATGTGAGTGCAAGCGAATACACATCGCTCTGCTCTGTTGGTTGTTGTCCAGTCGCAATCTCTGGTGCTGCATAACTGGCTTGCTCAATACTCATTTGCTCAGAGTGCACCAAGCGCTTCAAGCCCAAACCCGCAAGCCTTACTCGCGAGTCATCACCTAAAAATATATTTGCGGGGCGTAAGTCTCCATGCACCCATCCTTTGCCGTGCAAAAAGTGCAATGCTCGACATACATCGAGTCCAACAGCAAGTGCTTGAGAGGGAGTAAGTCTGCGGCCCCGATCCAAAATCTCGCGCAACGTACCGCCCGCATAATGCTCAAGCACCGTAAAGGCATACAACGTTCCGTCAACCTCTTGCGTGCCCCAGTCGTCGATTGAGGCAAGTGAAGGATGCGACATACTCGCAAGCATTTGGGTTTGTCGTTTAAACAACTCGACAGCATCGGCAACAAGCACGACGCCACTGTCTAGGTCGATAAGAGATTGCGCGGTCGACACACGAATCACAACACGTTTGCGGCTTCGCACATCTGTTGCGTCATATACCGACGACTCGCCAGATCCCCCACTTCGAGAATCACCGATCCGGTATCGGCTGGCAAATAATGCGCCGACCAAAGAATTCTGTGTACTCATGAGTCATTAAACATAGTCCAGTAAAGCCCTTTTTGGCGATTGTCATGTGACTATTGCCCCAAAACTCTTGAACTGTCTACAAAATCGGCGAGAATAGAGCAGTGAAAAAAATCGACTTCAAATTGCTCATCATCAGTGTTGGTATTTCTGCTGGGCTCGTGTTGTTCGTTATCGGCATGAGCACAGGGCTCTCTGGGCGTGATGCATCAAATCTTCCTGAGGCAATCGAACAAATCTCTCCAGGTCAAGGCGATCAAGTTCTCCAACAATCACAAATCATTGTCGACTTCATCGAGGGATATACCGCAACATTGACAATTGATGGCATCGAGTTGCCAACTACTCGTCTTGACGAAGTTGTTGCTACTGGAAAACAGATTGCTCCTGGCGCACAAGTCAACTTGCCCCCCACTGCAATCTTTGACGTGGGCAACTACATCATCAGTTATCTTCCCCAACCTGGCGCACCGATTGCCGAACTCACTCAGGGCGAACACAAAGGCAGTGTTCGCTATTGGCTCATCAAGGACGGCGAGAGTACATCGCGCACATATTCTTGGACTTTCTTCATCGACTGATCCGTCAATCGTTATTGCGTGAGTGCCCGATACTCATCTGCTGACATCAAGCCCTCAAGCATCTCGTCATACGAGAGCTGCACTTCATACAACCAGCCGGCACCAAACGGGTCTGAGTTAATCAACTCGGGTTGATCAGCAAGCAATTCGTTTACCAGCACTACGGTGCCACTCACTGGCGAACTGATGTCGCTCACACTCTTACTGCTCTCCACTTCGGCAACAGCTTTGCCCGCAACAACTGCATCGCCAATCGAAGGCAACTGCGCATCAACAATTTGTCCAAGCGCATCTTGTGCGTGATCAGTGATGCCTACTCGCGCCGACTCTCCGTCGACAAGCACCCACTCATGACTTCGTGAGTACAAGAGTCCGTCAACGATCTTCACGCAACAACCCTAATTCCCAAATTAGGTAGTTGTCAGTTGTCCAATGGCTGCCGAGATCGCCTTGGCTAAAGCCAGCCCACCAGTGGCATTCATGTGCACTGAGTCAGCAGCAAACCATTCGGGATGTCCGTTGCTGATATCGCACCAGCGCAAGATGTGCAGGTTGTCAATCTTTTTTGCCAACTCAAATAACTGACGGTTGTAGGACATGCTCTTCATGCGCACATTGCCTGCTTGTCGATAGGTCAGCCACAGCACCTGGACGCCTTGCAACTTTGCCTCGCTCGTAATTTCGCGCACTGCTCGTGCAAAGTTGGCATCATCCAAGTCGTTGTATCCAGTCCCCACCACCACAACCTTTGAAAACTTGCCTTTGTTCATCTGCAACATCTTGAGCGAACTGTCTTTGGCAAATGACTTACATCCCTCAAAGATCAAGCGCTGACACGGCACCGAGCGCAATAAAAATGGATGCTCCTTCTCGAGCAATGTGAGTGCAGCGTCGGTATGCAACAAGATTGACATCACCGAGTCACCAACCAGTAGTGCCTCTTTTTTAATTGGCCGCGCTGTGGGTGTGGCATTAACGATTGGGGCTACAAGTAGCCCAAGCACCACCCCAATTGCGCCGAGCACGTTCCCCATAAACGGGTCACGCTACTTGCCACCACCAACAAGACGCCAATCAGCCAAAAGAGCGAATGGCTCGGACTCGAAATGGATTTGCGGGAGGCAACCTATTGCCGCTCAGTGTTTGCACTCGATCAAATTGCTGTCCGTCCATGAAGTACTCGGTCCATGCCGTGACGTTGTTGTAATCAGTCGAAGTCCAGTAGTAACCCTTATTAAAACCGCCAAGCGGACTGTCTTTTCCTCCTTCTCGATTCTGTGCGACGTTGTTATACGCCAAATCGAGTTCATCCTTGGACGGCAAGAACCAATCATCTTTTCCATTACAGGTTGAGTCCTGTGCAAATTGCGCGGCATAGCTTCCAACGCCAAATGATTGAGTAATCACTTTTGTATTGGATTTACCCATTCCAACTTGTTTCGCAACGAGTCTCTGTTTTGCCGCTGTTTCCCAATTTGTATAAACACGCGCTTTGCCCACACGCCACGGCAGACCAACACCTTCGCAGGATGCTGGTGCGATTTCTAGGTACCGACCCCACGACAAAGTTTTTCCTGCATCATAGAAAACTATTCCCCCACCTGGGCCAATGTCTCCGATTGAGCATCCAGTTGCGCTTTGCGCGCATGCATCATTGACTCGAGCCACAGTCGGTACAACTACTGGTGTTGGCGCGACTCCGGTACTGACAGGAAACGCACGCATGGGTATCACTCGAAATGGGCGTGAAGGAAAGTTGGAACCAACATGAACCTGGCTTGATGTATCCGACTTGTTACCAGTTTTCAAAGGAATTATTCCGTTGGCATCAGTAAATTGTGTTCCATCTTGAAAAAGTTGATACCACGCAAACGAGTTACTTGCTTCTGTTGACGTCCACATTGGTCCAGCACTGAACGTTCGTCGTAAACGGTTGATTTTCCAAGAGTCAAACAGTGCGTTCAACTCATCTTTCGATGGAACAAACCATCCTGCTGACTGCAGGTTTGGGGGCAACAACTTATTCACCATTAATGATGTGTTGATCTTTCCCATTCCGATCTGTTTCGCTCGCTGACGTTGCTGAGCAATTGTCAGGCCGCCGTTTCCCTCTGTATACCCCTCTGTATATAAGGATGTTTCGGCACCCCAAGTAGAAGTGGTTGCGCGATCAGGCTTTGCCTCTAAGAAGCGACCCCACCACTGCATTGATCCGGCGTCATAAAACACGATGCCACCACCGGGTCCAACAGATCCAACGGCACAACCAATGCCACTTTCCAAACATTGGGGGCCGGCTGCGTCAACACGACTGCAAGTCAGTGCAAGTGTGAGAACTGCCATGACACAAAATAGTCGTGTGGTGGCTTTACTCACTGGCTTCCAACTTCACGTTTTCTTCAGCCAGCAAGTTGCTGCTTCTCTTTATTTAACTTTTCGCGCTCTACCTTAAGCCCATCGACATGTTGCTCGTTGCGACCAAGCGCAACTGCCACTCCAAAAGCCAACCTCCGCTGCATATTTGCAATACCGGCGCTGTCGGCAGCAATTCCATAGATCTTTTGTCTGTTGCTCACCGGCAAATACACCACCATGTTGTTCATCAACGGTTCAGTTTTATGCGATACAAGTTTGCTCCATTGAAAATCATGGGTCACACTCTTGCCCACGAACACGCCACGCACGGTCGTCACAATAAATTCACCTTCGTCCAGCAACTCTGGTTCGGCCCCTTCTTCAGTCTGATTGTTTTCGATCAATCCCACCACCGACAGTGTGGCCAGCAAGTGTTCGTCTTGTTGTAACACGATTGAGTCAGTGGCGTGTTCTGCATCGTGATCTTTGTATGTCGAAAAGAAGTCGATCTCGTCGGTCACCATGGTGATCTCTGAATCAATCATCGCCATGTCGCGTATGAGCGGTGGCTTCTGCTTTGGCTTCTGCTTTGACATTGGACTGGCTTTGACACGTTTGCGACTGCGCCTCACCAACCACACGATGATCAGCAGTACAACGACATTAGGAACCCAATTCATCGAGCAGTTACTTCATCCCCATCCACCGACCGAGTTTGCTTCGTCGGCCTTGTCGTGTGAGTGGAACGCCGGTTGCACGCGAAATCTTGCGTTTGACTTTTGTTACACCCAATGCGCGCTTCCACGAGAAGGAAAGTCCTGGTCCAAGTTTCATGCCACAAACCTATACCAGCCGTGTTGCACGCAGCATAAACCCCGACTTCATCTCCACATCTGAGCCATAGACACTTTTCGGCCTTTTGATGACCGTCAACATATGTTGATAGACTCATGACATCAATTCATCGCAGCGCATACAAACATGGAGTTACTCCAGACGAGATGTTTCACGCAATGCGAGCACAAGAGAAATACCTGAGGTGACAGATGTCTAAAACGATGAACCATAAAAAGTCCAAGTCCACGCGCGATTATTCAGCGATGTTCGAAAACTTTGACATCAAGAATGCGCATCTACTGACTCCATCAGAAAGCGCTCTCTTCCAAATTCGATTTGAGAGGGCAATTTTCGAAGATCAGATTCTCGAATCGGTAAAGACTGCCCGCAAGGCCAATGTCTCTTGGCGCAAAATCGGTATCGCCATGGGAGTCTCGGCCCAGGCTGTACACCGCAAGTACTCGCCACTTATTTAGCGCAGGTGCGACGCCTCGTTGATGCTCACAATCGACCGTTGCCCAGAGCGCGCCGCCATCACTCGATGTATCGATGTGTATTTCGGATAGAAAAAACCAACATGGGTTTCGATGCCCAGCACATGCGCCAAGTATTGATTGATCACTCCGCCGTGACATACCACCACCACTCGCCCACCTGGGTGCCGAGCAATCATGTCTTCCACTGTTGCCACCACGCGCGCCTTAAATATTGACGGATCTTCATCCACTCCATCCCACTCGCCACGCAACAACTTTTCCCATCGCGGATCATTGGTTGCCCGCAACTCTTCCACCGGCACGTACTCACGTGAGTTGCGATCAAACTCGGCAACGCCTTCGCTCACCACTGCCTCAAGCCCCAACACTTTGCATAACGGACGCGCAGTCTCGAGTGCTCTGCGCAGCGGGCTCACATACACGGCCTCAACATCTTCGACACCCAAATATGCGGCCATCTTTTCAGCCTGCTCATGGCCCTCGACCGCCAGCTCTGGGTCGGCGATACCCGTTTCTAATTCAACACGCAACGGTAGACCATGTCGAACTAAAACGATTTCCACCTAATAATTCTAGATCACTGTGAACGATCTATTTCCATTGGAATAGTGACACTCGTGCGCAGGCCACCAAGCGGACTTTGCGACATTGTGAGCACGCCTCCGTGTCGTTGCACAATTGACGACAATATTGACAGTCCAAGTCCAAATCCTCCGCCGGATTGTGAATGGGCTCTGTCAAACCGTTGAAATCCGTCGGAGCTTCGCGCATACATCTCCGTGCTCAAACCGGGTCCTGCGTCATCAACGATGAGAATTGCTATGCCTTCTTGCTCAACTAGTGCCACTCCAACATCGGCATCAGCATTTGTGTGTCGTGCAATATTAGACATCAGATTGGACAGGATTCGCTCAACAAGCTCCCTATTGCCCTGCACTCGCACATCGGTGGCGACCGTCGACGATACTCGTCGCTGCGGTTGCTGCGCTATCAAGTCCTGCACATGATCGGCGACTATTGCCGACAAGTCCACAACATCTACTTTGTCGTGGTTCACTTCATCGAGTTCGGCCAGCAGCAAGAGATCGTCGATAATCCGCGACATACGCAATGATTCGCTCGTCAACCTGTTCATTGCACGATCATGTGTTTCTTGTGATAATTCATTGCCACTGTTCAAAATATCTATATACCCTCTGATGACCGTCAAAGGTGTGCGCAGCTCGTGTGAGGCATCACCCAAGAATTCGCGCATGCGAACTTCTGATCGAGTTGTGATTTTGACCGCATCCCGTAACGAGTTCACCATGGTTGTTATTGACTCCGTCAATTGTGCAATTTCATTTCTTCCAGACTCTTTGGACAACGTCACGTTTAGGTTTCCACCAGCGATTGCACGAGCATCGTGTGTGAGTCGCGCAACCGGTCTCAATTCTCGACGAATCATCCAATACACCAGAGCAACCATTGCCGCGGCAATCAATAGCGATAGTTCAATACTGCGCAGCAATGCGTTACGAAACTGAGAACTCACTTCATAAGTCGAAACGCCAACGACCAGCCATTCGTCGTCTGAAGTCTTCAGCGCACTCATTCGTATTGCTGATGACGCCGCCAACGATAGGGGTTGCAGCGTTGCCTTCTCCACTTGCGTAATTGAAAGCCGAGGAAATTCGAGATTGTCATTGCCGACGCGACCTTCGACAAGAGCGACCGGTTCACCGTCACTATAAAACAACATGGCACTCAACGACACTGGACTCGACTCAGCGAAATCCAAAATCATAGATACGTTGCCAACTGGGTCAAGTCGAACCACATCAATCGCATTTCCCAATACGTTGTCCAATGCCTTAATTGCTCCTTGTCGAGCGACCAACGCGCTCGCCCCTCCAATGACACCACCTCCCACAATCATCACGATTCCCACCAAGATGGCAAGGCGCGTTCGTAACTTCATTACGGTCCCATCAATTTGAAACCGATGCCACGAACAGTGACCAGCATGTCGTCAATTTCGGGTGTCATCTTCTTGCGCAGATACGAAACGAACGTCTCGACAACGGTTGAACTGGTATCAAAATCAATCCCCCACACCGCGTCCAAAATTTGATACCTAGTCAACACCCTGTTTTTGTTTTCCAAAAGATACTCGAGCAAATGAAACTCCGTTGGCGACAGATCGATTGACCTGGTTCCGCACAATACTTCATGTCGAGAAGAACTCAGCGAGATCGCGCCGCAAACAAGCAACACATCTTGTCCGCCTCCTACTCGCCGCAATATGGCTGCCACCCTCAGTAATAATTCTTCCAGTCCAAATGGTTTCTTGACGTAGTCGTCAGCGCCAAGTTTCAATCCCTTCACAGCATCTTCACGCTCATGTCGCGCGGTGAGCATGAGCGCTGGAGTTTCAATATGAAGCTCCCGCATTTTCTGCAACACCTCAAATCCGCTCAACTTGGGCATGTTCACATCCAAGATCACTAGATCTGGCCGATCACTGCGCACCTTGTCCAAAGCATCCCGACCATCTCGAGCACGAAGCGTCAGATATCCGGCTAAATGAAGTGCATCTTCGATGGTGTCGCAGATGGCTTCATCATCATCTGCGATCAGAATGCGGTGACTGACCATGAATTAAACATAGTCAGCATTTCAATTTCACATCTACCTCCCTGGCTTTTCACATGAAACCCACAAATTTGATCACTATGGTTTGGTACAAGCAACCACCCCAACAAAAGGAGCAAGCATGAAACACAAAGCAAAGAAATTGATGATTTCGACAATCATCGGCCTTACCTTAAGTTGCACAGCAACTGCAGCATTGGCAGACGACTCAACATCGACAACAGTGCCTTCAACAACGAAAGCCACGAATGCACCAACTCGGTCGCAAACACCAAAAGTCACAGCTGCTGAGCGAGCTGAGTATTCGAAGAATCTCAAAACCTACATCGGTGCACGGTTTAAAATCGTTAAAGACTTCAATTCCAGTATCAAGGAAGCTATCGAAGCCCGCCGCATTGCACGCAAAGCCGCTAAAACCCAAGAAGAACGTAAAATCCTTCGCGAAGTATTCGCCACTGCCGTGGAAACTGCGAAAACGACAAAGGCAACTGCACTTACAGCACTTGGTGATCCCCCAGTCAAACCAACAAAGTAAAAGTCGCCGATCATTCTGCGATCCCCTGACTCGAAAGCTCGTCTTTGCATCAGCGAAGGCGGGCTTTTGGATTATTCGCTACATCAACTCAGCCAAGTTGAGTTCGCGTACGGCTCGGTCAAACCGTTCGTTCATCATCTCAATCAGCAATCGCTCACGTGGGTTGTTTAAGTCCATACCTCGTGAGGCAACCACTGGATACACCAAACAAAACAATGCGGATCGTCGATATTGCAACCACAAATCTTCAGCGTCCACTACTAATCCAGCAGATGTTAAACCTGCAATCCAGCGATCAAACAGTTCTCGTTCATATTGCGATGCATCTTTCATGCTCAAACTCTGTGTCACAAAGTACGCCACGTCATATGCGCCGGTGCCACTGCCGAGTAACTGGAAGTCGATCACCACTGGCTCGCCCTGTGCATTAAACAACATGTTGTCGGCGCGATAATCACCGTGACACAACGTGTTTGGCCCTGTCACAAGCGATTGCAACAACGATGGCAACCTCTCTACAAACTTTGGCCCTATTTCCATGATTGATGCTGGCAACTCCATTTCATTAGTCAGCTTCTCCCAACCCTCGCCAAAAACAATTGGCAACACAGCCGGGTAAATCGGGTCACCCAAACTGATCGTTGTACCCGCTGCCGACAACTCGTCTCCGCGTCCCCACCACTTGGCATGCAACTTTGCCGCAGCATCTATTGCCGCACGCGCATCAGTTATCAACATGCCTTCGTTTTGGTCGACGATTCGCAGTCCACCCAAATCTTCCATCACCACCACAAACTGGCTCGTTGCCTCATCAACACGCGCCAAGTATGCCACCGGCACACCAATGGGCATCTCGTTGCACAGCGAACCAAAAAAGTTTGCTTCTCGTATATACATGCGCAACATCGTGCTTGTAAACACCGCTGCCTCATCGAGTGCTGGCAATTTCACAATCACCGACGACGGACAATTTGCTCCACGTAATTGCAGTCGATACAACGCACTCGATACTCCGATGCCAGCACCAATCTGCTGCACATCCATCGAGTCGACATCCCAACCCAATTCACTCTTCAGCCACGTCGCATCGACGTCGCCAATAACCCCCGGAATTTGTGCCCCCACAACTACCCCCTATTTCTCAACACTACAGAGAGAATGGATGCAGGTAAAAACCGACCGATTGTAGGTAAGCGCAAGCACTACAAAGGGTCTAGAACGAAGTCGTAATGACATTTGCCGGTTTTCATATCGGCAATTAACGACTCACGAACACCGAACACGACATCATTTTTCAAATACGGCGACTCACTATCAAATAAATGAGTGATTACGGGTATATAACCCTTTGCCGACACCACAGTGTGTACGTGTGCGGGGCGCCACTTATCGCGACCTGCAGCACGTAGCATTTTCCCAACTGGACCATCATCAGGAATCGTGTAATCGACAGGACGAACAGTTTTTATTTCGAATTTGCCTTGTGCATCAGTTGTGAAGATGCCTCGCATGTTGCGCCAGTCTGCACCCTCCTGAACGTCGTACATGGCGTTGGATTGCACCTGC
>JBJOEQ010000116.1:0-7720 GCA_046049195.1 Actinomycetota bacterium
CGAGCACAGCGATTGTTCCTTCAACTCGACGTACGAGTTCTTGCAACATCTCGGGTGCTTGCTCGGGCGTAGTCACCGACAAGATTTCTACCTTGTCGAATTCGTGCGTGCGCAACATGCCGCGTGTGTCGCGCCCGGCAGAACCTGCCTCGCGCCGGTAACACGATGTGTGCGCCATGTAGCGCACTGGCAGCATTGCTTCATCGAGCACTTCGCCTGCATGGATAGACGTCAGTGAAGATTCGGCAGTTGGAATACACCACAGATCGTCGCGTTCGATGGCATATGCGTCGTCGGCAAACTTTGGAAGTTGACCCGTTGCGGTGAGCGTTGCCGTAGTCACGAGAGATGGTGGACGGATTTCTTCGAATGCATCTGCGTTGCGGTCAAGCGCAAGTTGGCACAGTGCGCGAGCCATGGTGGCCCCTGCTCCGCGTTGCATCGTAAACATTGCGCCACTGATCTTGACGGCGCGCTCGTTGTCGAGAATGCCCAAGGCAGTCGCCGTCTCCCAGTGGGGCACGCGTTGGTAGTCGGGAAACGACGCGGGCATATTGATTGGCCCGGTGATTGTTGGATTCTCGTGATCCCCCGCACCGTCGACGGCGTCAGGGTGTGGCGTATTGGGGATGCGCAGCAGCACGTCGCGCAGTGATTCGGTGAGTTGGTCAAACTCGGCAACAAGTGCATGTTCGGCGTCACCCAGCGAACGGCTTTGGGCCATCAAGGCTTCGGCTGCATCGTTGTCACCCGAGCGGCGAAGGGCACCAACTTGTTTCGAGAGATCATTCACTTTGGCACGAGTGGTGTCTCGTTCGGTTGTGATATCTCGCAATCTGGCGTCGAGGGTCTCTGCTTCTTGGAGCTGCACAAGAAGTTCGGGCTTATGTCGTCGCGCCAACAAAGCACGGACCATCTCGGGGTCATTTCGCAAAAGTCGAACGTCAATCACTGAGAATTCACTTTAGCGTTGCGGCGTGGTGCAACGGGTCTGATTTGCGTACGCTGATATGCGTGAGTACGACTGCTACAACAACTGGCGATGCCGCTGTGCAAGTGGACCAGTTGGTGATGCGCTACGGATCTGTGACCGCTGTCGAGCAGGTCTCGTTTAATGCACACGCAGGTCGGGTCACGGTCATTCTTGGACCAAACGGTGCTGGAAAAACATCAACTATTGAGGCGTGCGAGGGCTTTCGATCAGTGACAGGCGGGTCGGTGCGTGTGTTGGGTCTGGACCCACAGCGAGACCGCAAGCAACTCAACAAACGAATTGGTGTGATGTTACAAGATGGTGGCATCTACCCGACTGCTCGCGTAGGCGAAGTCGTTGCCCATTACTGCAGCCTCTATGGCAAAGGTGTTGTTGCAACCGAAGTGATTAAAACTGTTGGTCTTGAACACCGCACGAAAAGCACCTGGAAGAAGCTCTCCGGTGGCGAGCAGCAAAGGTTGTCCCTGGCACTTGCGCTCACTGCACGGCCAGAAGTTGCATTTTTGGATGAACCGACATCGGGCGTTGACGTCAACGGTCGTGACATGATTCGTGCTGTCATCAAAAATCTTGCATCAACTGGTTGCGCCGTTGTGCTTGCAACTCACGAGCTGGATGAAGCCGAACGGTGTGCCGATGACGTAGTCATTTTTCATCAAGCCAAAATTGTTGCCAATGGTTCGCTCGAGTCAATTCGTTCGCAGAGTTACGAAATTCGCTTTCGTTCAGGGATCGCTTTTGATGTTGCGGCCCTGGCAAAATATCTCGACTTCCCTATTCAAAATTTGGGTGAAGAATACGTCATCATGGGCACGGCTGACGCCGCAGTGATCGGCAAGTTTTCTGAATGGATGTCGTTTCATGGTGCCGACATTCGTGATCTACGTGCGGGTGCACAACGCCTTGAGGACATCTTTCGACGCCTGACTACGGGCGGTGTGCAATGAAAATTTTATTCGCCCAACTTCGCTCTGAAATTCGGGTGATCGCGCGCAATGCCGAACAATTGCTGGTGATCATCGGCATTCCAGCAGCGCTTCTCGTCTTTTTCAGTCAAGTAGATGTCTTGCCAACCAATGGGCAGACGCCAGTTGATTTCTTGCTGCCCGGCATTTTTGCCCTTGCCATCATGTCGACAGCCATGGTCAGCCTTGGTATTGCCACTGGTTTTGAACGCTCATATTCGGTGCTGAAGCGCCTTGGTGCAACACCGCTCGGCGCAGGTCGTCTGATCCTTGCTAAAAGCCTTGCCGTCGTGCTGATTGAAATACTTCAGTTGGTGGTGTTGTATTCAATTGCAGTGATGCTTAGCAGGGACGCAGATATTGCAAATGCAGTACTCCTTGCTGCGGCGCTCTTTGCCGGCACTATGGCTCTCGCAGGAATTGGTTTGTTGATGGCTGGCACTCTGCGCGCCGAGATCAACTTGGCGGCTCAAAATGGTTTGTACCTTTTACTTTTGCTGCTGGGCGGAGTCATTTTCCCGCTCGACGAACTTCCTGAGCCATTACAAAATGTCGGAAAGTTGCTTCCATCAGGGGCATTGACCGACGTGCTTCGCGGTGCTATCACCGACACTGCGGCATATGGCCAAAGCTCGTGGATTGTGCTTGCATGTTGGGCATTACTTGCGCCACTTACAGCCGCAAAGTTTTTTCGCTGGAGTTAATCTCAGACTTAATTTGATTCTTTTGAGTAACTCGCCTCAGCAAAGAACCGACCGATAAATCGACGGAAAAATATCACGACGATAATCGACCACAGAAACATGCTGCCTGCGCTTTTCATCACTGCCCCAGCAAGTTGCTGATCGGTGGTGACTGAAAGACCCCACACGCGGACTGGAATGTCGTAGTGCTTATAGACAGATCCTTCAGCAAATGTAAGCCACGCCGCAGGCACTGTCGGAACAACTGACATCAAAAAGAGATAAATCATCATTCCGCCGTACTGCAAGCGAAATGGTTTCTCTGGGCCACAGACTGGCATCCACATCAGCAGTGACGTGAGCATGAGAAAGATATGCAGGCTGTAATGCAACGGCCCATTGGACACACTGCGATTGACCACGTCGGGGATATGTGCGACCATCACCATCACGTTGAACAACAATCCGGCAACTGGTGCCCGACTGAGAAATTTGATAACCCTGAAACCGCGACCTGTCCCGAAGATGGCATCAAACAACCACTTTGGTGTTGCCAACAACAACAGTGGTGGCACAAAGTACGTAAGCATCAAGTGCTGCAACATGTGCATTGAATACAAATACTCTTCGGAGATGTCGTGAATAGGCCAGTCGGATGCGATCCACATCAACAGCACACCAGCAATAAACCGTCGCAACTGGCGGCGCGTTACGACCGCACCAAATGGCACAACTCGTGGACCGATTACTCGAATTGCATATGTATAACTGGCGATGATCGCAATGATCAACAGCCACACTTCAATGTGTGCCTGAAACCGCCAGGGATCGACTTCCACGAGTGAACTAGCCAAAGAACTTGAATGTGGCCAAAGCGGCACAGTACACACCCACTGCCAGCACAAGACCGGAGTAAAACAACCAGCTGAACATCTTGTTGTCAAACTTGAGGTGCATGAAGTAACTCACTACCATCACAAACTTGATCACCATCATGATCATCAGCGCCGGCATAAATAGGGGTCCGAAATCGACGTAGTACGTAGAAACTTCGAGAGCGGTAATCGCAGCCAAGATCAACGCAATACGTACGTAGCCGGATGTAGATAGTCCGTGTTCGGTTGCGTGAGAGTCAGTTTCTTGTGTCGTATTCATGGTTATGCCGGAATCAAATAGATAAGGGTGAAAATGATGATCCACACGATGTCAACGAAGTGCCAATACAGACCAATCATTTCGACCGTTTCTGCGCGACTACCTGGCACCTTGTTGTTCTTGAGCATGCCTCGCAACGCCAACAACATGATGAGTCCAACCGTTACGTGAACTCCGTGAAACCCAGTGAGCACATAAAAGCTTGAACTAAAGAGGCTGGTAGAAAAACCCATACCTTCGTTGTAAAACGCGGTGAACTCGTACACCTGGCCGCCAACAAATGTTGCACCCAAAAGTGCAGTAATCACAAGCCATAAGTTGGTCGATTTGTCATCTCGTTTGTGTGCTGAAGACACAGCAAGCACCATGGTGAGCGAGCTCATCAACAACACAAAACTGCTGACCGAAGTGAACGGAATGTCAAAAACTTGTGCTGGTCGTGGTCCGGTGCCTACGCGACCGCGATACAGCATGTAGGTAGAAATAAGTCCACCAAATAAGAGACACTCGGTGCCCAAGAACAACCACATTCCCAATTTGACATTAGACAAGCCGGTTGATGAATGTGCTGCACCTTCGTGCGTGTCGTGTGCGATAGCCAAATTATCCAACGTGAACCACGTCCTTTGAAATTTCATCTGATGAAGGTGGATCAAAATCCGAGTCAGGAGCAGTACCTGGCTCAAGCGCCCAACCAAATGCACTCATCAAGATGATGACTCCACCAAAGATCGCTAATGGCACCGAGTAAATAACTCCTAGGCACGTAACGGGCAAACCAAAGGCGATAATGATCGGCCAATAAGAAGGCGACGGCATGTGAATATGGGCGTCAGCATTGTCTTCAAGCTGTTTCAGCACTTCCTCGGCAGTCGCAACTTGTTGCATCTGACCGTTTGCGTCTTCGGCGTATTTGCGGTGGAAGAACTCGTCAAGGTGACGCACAGTTGGAATTGAATCGAAGTTGTGCTCCTTCGGTGGGTTGCTCGTCATCCACTCAAGACTGCGTGCACCCCATGGATCAAGCGGAGCAACTTTGCCGTTGCGCGCAGTGATGAAAACGTTGATCAGGAAAACAAGAACGCCAACAGTGAGCACAAGGGAACCTATTGAAGAGACGAGGTTCCAAAAACCGAAATTGAAGAAGCCCTCACCAGCACGATTTTCTGTCCACAAGTACATCCGTCGTGGCTGACCCTGTAGACCCAAAATATGCATTGGACCAAACGTGAGGTTCATTCCGATGATCATCAACCAGAAGTTCCATGATCCAAGTTTTTCGTTGAGCATCTTGCCAAACATTTTTGGCCACCAGTAGTAGAAGCCGGAGAACAATCCGAGCACTGCTCCACCGAATAACACGTAATGAAAGTGGGCAACGACATAATAGGTGTCGGTCTGTTGGGTGTCGGACGGTGCAACTGAGTGAGTTACGCCTGACAAACCACCGATCGTGAACAGAACAATGAGACCGATTGAAAATTTCATTGCAGTGGTAAACCACAACTTGCCACCCCACAACGTGAGTGTCCAGTTGACGATCTTGACGCCAGTAGGTACCGCGATTGCCATGGTCGAGATGGAAAACACTGCAACCGAGATTGGCCCAAGTCCTGTAGCGAACATGTGGTGAGCCCACACGCCCCAACCAACGAAACCAATCGCTGCACCCGAAAACACTACGAACGGATAACCAAACAACGGTTTGCGTGAAAATACCGGAAGAACCTCAGAGATGATTCCGAAGCTAGGCAAGATGAGGATGTACACCTCTGGGTGACCAAAGATCCAGAACAAGTGCTGCCACAACAATGGGTCGGCACCTGCCGCAACGTCGAAGAATGTTGCGCCAAAGTTGCGTTGGAAGGACAGCAAGAACAATGCCACAGTGATGACTGGAACTGCGAAAGCCAACAAAAACTGTACAACTAAAATCATCCACGTAAAGATCGGCATGCGCATGAGTTTCATGCCAGGCGCACGCATATTCAGAATGGTCACGATCAAGTTGATCGCTCCAGTCAATGATGCAATGCCCGTGATCTGAAGTCCGAGTGCCCAGAAATCAACACCATGGCTTGGCGAAAAGATTGGCCCAGAGTTTGGCGCATACATAAACCAGCCACCGTCAGCGGCGCCACCCAAGAACCACGACAGGTTGATGAACAGCCCACCGAACAGCAAAGCCCAAAAACCGAATGCGTTAATACGCGGGAACGCAACGTCTCGAGCACCGATCTGCAACGGAATGAAGTAGTTGGCAAAGCCTGCAGCCATTGGCATCACGAACAAAAACACCATGGTTGTGGCGTGCATCGTAAACATCTGGTTGTACAAGTCGGCATTGAGGATCTTGCCGTTTGGAAGTGCAAGTTGCAAACGAATCGCAACTGCTTCAAGTCCACCAACCAAAAAGAAAAACATGGCAGTAACCATGTACATGATGCCAATTTTTTTGTGGTCAACAGTAAACACCCACTGGCGCCAGCCTTTTGTGACGACTGGGCGCTTGACTGCACCCATTGCCGACGATGGTGTTGCAGGTGCGACAACAATGAGCGGCTGAACTTCTAGCGACACTGGGCGTTCAATAATGGCCATGAGATTCTCCGATTATTTCAATGTGAGCAGGTAGGCAACGAGTTTTTCAATATCAGATTCGCTCAAACCAAGGTTTGGCATACCGCGATATTTGCCACCAGTTGCGGCAAGTAGCGCTGGATTGGCATACATGGGCTTCATGGCTGGGGCGTTACGCAACCAGCCACGCAGGTCAGTTTGATTGAGGCATGATTCGTCGACACCTGCGAGATACTTCGCGCCAAAAGTCGCTGATTCAGAGTTCCAAACATCTGTGCGACATTCTGGCGTAACAAGATTAAACATCGCGCCAGCAAAAGTATTGCGGCTCATGAGGTGAGAAAGGTTTGGTGCGGCGCCCGACCACACATTTTCATCTGGCGCAGCAATAACTGGCGTGCCATCGGCACGAGTAAGACCATTGACTTGGTGGCATCGTGTGCACTGATTGAGAAACACTGTTTCGCCCTCTTTGGCAAGTGTGTTCTCGGCAGGTGCTGCGTACGGTTTGAGTTCATTAGCAACCCACTTCGCAAAGTCTTCTTTGCTTAAGGCAACTGCTTCCATGCGCATGTTTGCATGTGATAAGCCACAAAACTCTGTGCACTGACCCGCGTAAATACCTGGCTCATCAGCCTCAATGCGGTTGAGAGTAATTCGACCAGGCACTGCATCGCGCTTGCCGTTGAGAGCAGGAATCCAATATGAGTGAATGACGTCGCGACTTGTTTCGCGCAATAACACTTTGGTGCCAACCGGAATTACGAGTTGACCAGAAGTGATGATCGGCTGTGTAATGCCATATTCGTTATTGGTCGGGTAGTCATACTCCCACCACCACTGCTGACCGGTCACGTTGATGATCATCTGCGTGTCGCTTGTTTTGTTCAGATCAAATACAGTACGGAACGTAAACACACCAACTACGGCCAAAATAAGTGCCGGAATAATTGTCAACGTGATTTCAAGCGCTGGATTTCCGTGACTCTGTTTTGGTATTGGCTGACCTCTGTCACGAAACTTAAAGATGCTGTAGACAACGGCTACGGCGACGATTACCCCAATAATTCCCGCAACGGCAAAAACTGGTTTTTGCAAAGTATCAATTTTTTGAGCGTTCGGACCTTTTGGCTGGAAGGTGTCCTGCGGTGCATTGGACGCGCAACTCGCAAGAAAAACTGTTCCTGCAGTACCGAGAATTACTGTCTTGAGTCGACCTATCACTCGTCCAAGCATATTGACCTGGGGTGCGGCATCCGAAGCGTTCTTGATGTGGTTCACGGCACTACCACCACAATGCTTTGACCCTCAAGGCCAGGAACCGACAGGGTGTACGGCTCGCC
>JBJOEQ010000117.1:0-3545 GCA_046049195.1 Actinomycetota bacterium
CTTCACGAACTGATGTAACACGGCGTACCGAATTGGTGTTATCGATGTAGACAACGAAGTGAATTGCGCTCGCAACAAGCAAGTTCACCGTTTCGACTGGCAAACCCGTTGACGCCATCGAAACATACGCAGCCAACTTGGGAAATACTGATCTCGTGCTATCGGCATGCATCGTGCACATTGAACCGTTGTTGCCCTGACTCATCGCCATCAACATTGGAAATGCCTCAGCTCCACGCACCTCGCCAACAATCACACGATCCGGATCCATCCGCAACGCCATCCGTGTGAGATCGGCAAGGGTAATCTCGCCGCGCCCTTCAATATTGGCTGGACGTGACTGCAGTGCATCGTGGTCTGGATGCAAGTCTTCAAAACGATCAAGACCAAGTTCGTATGCGTCTTCAATGGTGACGATCCGCTCACTTGCACTTACTTCGTTAATCAATGCACGCAGCAAGGTGGTTTTTCCAGATCCTGTTCCACCAGCAATCACGATGTTGCGCTTAGCGCTCACTGCAGCAGCAAAGAAATCTTCTAGGGTCTCGTCAAACAATCCACGTGAGCGCAATTCACTCAATGTCGATATTTCGAAGCGATGCCTGCGGATCACCAGACTTGGTCGAGCCGATACTTCCATCGTTGCAAACAATCTCGAGCCATCGGGCAATTGCAAATTCAGTTCGGGTGTTGCTGCATCAAATCGCCTTTCCGTGCGACCCATTCGCGTTGCCGCTCGACGTATCAATTCGATTAATTCATCATCGGTGTCAACAACAGGAGCAACCATCTGTCGAGTGCCGTTGTGCTGCTTTACCCACACCGGAGCACAACCACGCACATGAATGTCGCTTATTTCGAGATCATCTAATAACGATTGCAAACGGCCAAGACCCAGCACTTGTGCAATTGCGGCATTAGCGAGTTCTCGTTCCTGTGAGTCCGACAAAGGAACCCGACCTTCTTGGCGACGAGATGTGCCTAACCTTGCGCATTCGGCTTGTGCGGCGCTTCTCGCAAAGTCCCACTCTTGGGCAACGAGTAGATCGGCATTGCCTTGTGCGCGGCGAAAGATGCGTTCGTCAGCAAGCGCTTCACTTACTCGTGACGCGAGCGCGGCCACCAACAGAGTGTCGGGCAGAGCGTTGTCAGTTTCGCTATGCAATTGCAAAACGGTCATGGTCGTACATCCGTTGCAACATCGCCGAGCATCGCAATATGCACCTTGCCTGCACCAGCGATTGCCAAAGCAAGATCGATCGGCCCACGCAAGGTAATCACTGCTGCACTCAGTGAGTTGTCGGGTTGCACGATTGACCACACGGTCACTACCTGGCCATACAAAGCAGGTGAAAGTGCTCCTCCACTTGACATATCTGGTGCAAACACCACCTGCACTCGGTCGCCATCGGCGAGTGCTGGTGGGAAAGCGCCAACTTCAACCGCTGTTGATGTGAGTGCCTCACCACTCGCAAGCGGATCTCGCATCTGCAACATTGATGGATGGATTGGTGTAGATGGCTCGACATCAATCGCCATTGATTTGCCGACGAGTGATTGCGCATCACCCGCTTTAACAAATGTTTTGCCCGACTGCTCGGAGAGTTCCATTGCCACCAAGTCGCCCGGAGTAACGACGTGGCCTCGCGGAAGGAACTGCGATGCAGACACAACTGTGATGGTGTTTGTCGCCGACTGGAAGAGCAACAGTGAACCGAGGGCCCCGCCGATCACGAGAGCAATGCCTATCGCCATCTCGGGCACTCGCTGTTTGCGGGACGACTTCGCAGATTGTGTGAGAACATCGGGCGCAGCGCCAGAATTTCCGTTTGCACTTGGTCGGGACCTGGTTAGCACATTCAACATTCCTTGATTCATCCGGATTGCTCCTTGGTTTGTTTGTTCTTGTGTCGCCATGTGTACGGAGGATCAGTAGAGCGGACATATTTTCTTGGATTCCACTCCTGCTCTCAAGAAATCGAATTACAAAACTGGCATTTGATGGCCTCAGCGCAGAGCACTGGCGTAGCCTTATAAGCAATGTCAACCACGGTCCCAACCACTCCGCCAGCCGTTCTGCCCGTGGCTAATGACCCCTGCTGGTGCGGCAGCGGTCGTAAGTACAAGCGCTGTCACAAGCAGTTAGACGGTCGAGTTGTACCTCACGCCGTGAGTCCGCGGCGAGAAGTGCCAGCACATATCGTGCGGCCGCCATATGCCGAAACAGGCAAGGTGCAACGTTGGCAAGAATCTGCTGTCAAGACACCTGAGATCATCGAGAAGATGCGAGTGGCCGGCAAGATGGGCGCCGAGGTCTTGAAGTTGGCTGGAGAATTTGTGCGCCCCGGCATCACCACCGACGAGATCGATATCTATGTGCACAACTTGTGCATCGAACGCAATTCATACCCGAGCCCGCTGAACTATTCGGGTTATCCCAAGAGTGTGTGCACATCGGTCAACGAAGTGATTTGTCACGGAATACCTGATGCGCGAGTGTTGCTCGACGGTGACATCATCAACCTCGACGTCACGTGTTATTTCAATGGTGTGCATGGCGACACCAATGCAACATTTGCTGTCGGCACCATTGACCAAGAGAACAAGAATCTGATTCATGTGACTGAAGAGTGCACATGGCGCGGCATTGAAGCAGTCGTGCCAGGCCGACCATTGAGCGACATCGGCAAAGCAATTGAGACGCGCGCCAAGCAAGACAAGCTCGGTGTCGTGCGCGCATTTATTGGGCATGGTATTGGGGAGCAGTTTCACACCGACATACAAGTGCTGCACTATTACGACTCGCACAACAACACCATCATGCGACCAGGAATGACTTTTACGATCGAGCCAATGATCACGCTTGGTACATGGCAACATCGCATGTGGCCCGATGACTGGACCGCAGTGACAGCAGATGGCAAGCGCACTGCGCAGTTTGAACACACAGTGCTCGTAACCGACACTGGCGTTGATGTGCTTACCGGAGGCCCAGGGGCTGCGTCGCCAAACGCGCCGTGGAAGCGTTAAGCAAAAAGGTTTGATGTAAATGATTGACGCAATTGATGTAGAAAGATATTTGCGTTTTGACCGCAGCAATTGGGCCGAGTTGCGCGCGCAGACGCCGCTGACTTTGCACGAAAAAGATCTTGAAGCATTGCGCGGTATTAATGACCGCATCGACTTGGAAGAAGTGGTGGCCATCTATTTGCCGCTCACCCGCCTACTCAATTTGTATGTCAGTGCCACACAAAACTTGCACCGCGTGGCCGCAACATTTCTTGGCACTATTTCGCCGAAAATGCCCTACGTCATCGGCATTGCAGGCAGCGTTGCTGTTGGCAAAAGCACCTCGGCGCGTATCTTGCAAGCGTTGCTCACTCGTTGGCCTGAGCACCCACGGGTTGAGTTGATCACCACCGATGGATTTTTATATCCAAACGCTGTGCTTGAGAGTCGCGGGATCATGAACCGCAAGGGGTTTCCTGAGAGTTACGACACAAAGCGCCTCGTGCAGTTTTTGCGCGAGATTAAGGCCGGCATGC
>JBJOEQ010000118.1:0-4556 GCA_046049195.1 Actinomycetota bacterium
CTCGAAAATGGCGGCGAACTTGACGGTGTTCGGCTGATCTCACCTACAACTCTTGACCTGATGACCAAGAACCATTTGCCGAATAATCAAGACGTCTCGCAATTTGGCCGTGTAGTTGGCGAAGAGGTCTTTTATGACGGCCTCGGTTTTGGTCTTGGTTTTGCGGTTGTGATTGATCAGGCAAGGACCAAAGTTGCTTGCTCTGATGGCACATACAGCTGGGGCGGAATATTTAGTACTGCATTTTGGATTGACCCTGTCGAAGAAATCACTGCGACTTTTTATACGCAGTTGATACCTTCAACGATCTATCCAATTCGCCCGTTCCTACGCAGCATGGTATACGGCGCAATTATCGAATAGCGGCAGTTAGTCGGCGCGAGAGAACGCGCCAGGTTCGTCAATCACAAAACCAAACTCGTCAACACTGACCTCAACAGTTTTGTTTTGTAGCAGGCTGATGTATTGCCAGCGATGAGTGTCGATCCGCGTATACATTTGCGGCACCACGGTGACGCCAAGTGTCTCGGTGTCTACGGTGATCACATTTTGAGTCGATGAATGCCCTACGTGAAGTGGCAATCTGTGAATCAGTATCGAGTTGGTGAATGGTGTGCCGGCCAAATCGATGTCAATACAACCGTCCAACTCTGTTCGATGGTCGCCGTTCATCTCGCCCCATCTGCCGTGACCATCGGTTGCGAGCCACAAGTCGGGCTCATCCATATCACGAAATAATAAAAACTGTTGCACGACCCACATTGCCGACATGCGGATAACGAAGTGGGCATTTTCGGAACCCAAGACCCCGTTGGCTGTCCAACCCTCGTTTTCCCACAACAGATGAACCTCACTGAGATGACCCGAGTCGGCAATGGACCACCGTGCATCGTGACCCGATGAGGGCAGTGCGCCATAGTTAGACATAGTTAGCCATACTTACAGCCTGTCACGCGGCGGTACCGTAACGAGTCCATGATTCCTATTGAAGAAGCACAAGCAGCCGTACTCGCAGCCTGCTCTCCCTTGACGCCTGTCGACAGCTCTTGCAAGCAGATGACAGGACGGGTGCTGGCACAAGATGTGGTGGCATCGGAAAATGTGCCGTGGTTTGCAAATTCTGCAGTTGACGGATTTGCGGTGCGGATGAATGATGTGCAACTAGTTCCTGTTGAGTTGCGGATTGTGGACACCGTTGCTGCTGGTGCTGAGCCAAAGATCGCAGTAAGTGCTGGCGAAGCGATCCGAATCATGACGGGCGCACCAATTCCGCCGGGCGCTGATGCGGTGGTGATGGTGGAGGATTCCGAAATTGTGAGTCCAGGTATTGTTCGCCTCACTCGTGCTGCGCGACCACACGAAGCAATCCGCGACGCGGGCAGCGACATCATGGCGGGCCACACGGTGTTTGTAGCCGGAACTGTGCTCAATGCCGCTGGCATCGGTGTTTTGGCCAGTGTCAACGCTCGAGTTGTACGCGCTTATCCACGAGCCCGCGTTGCACTGCTGTCCACAGGTGACGAACTGATCAGTGATGGCTCACCGCTGAAGATCGGTCAAATTCGTGAAAGCAATATGACGATGTTGCATTCACTTATTGAGGCAACTGGATGTGAAGTGATCAATTTGGGAGTTGTTCGTGACGATGAAGTCGAAATTGAACGAGTTCTCCGCGAGGTTGTCCTGCGTTGTGATGCAGTTGTCACAAGTGGTGGAGTGAGCATGGGCGATTTTGACGTGATTAAGGCAGTGTTGTCACGCATCGCCACGATGAACTGGATGCAGATGGCGATTAAACCGGCCAAACCATTTGCGTTTGGACAACTCACTGCAGCAGATGGTCGTATTGTCCCGATCTTTGGGTTGCCTGGAAACCCCGTGTCGTCACTGATCAGTTATGAACTGATTGCTCGTCCAGCGTTGCGCAAAATGATGGGGCACACGCGGGATTTGTTGCGACCACCAGTGCGGGCTTTGTTGGACTCTCCAATCATTCGTAAGTTAGATGGCAAGGTGCACTATGTGCGCGTGTTCGGTAGCTTTGAAAATGACGGCCGACTGCATGTGCGGGATACTGGACCACAGGGGAGTCACCAACTGGCTGCCACGGCGTTTGCCAACGGCCTTGCCTATGTGGTTGATGGAACCGGTCTAGACGCGGGCGCAGAGGTCGATGTCTATGTCATTGGCGACGTACTCGGGTAACCACGTGGTGACCCAAATGATATTGAGCCCTAGGATGTGTTCATGGAACTGATTGATCCATTTGGGCGTACCGTGCGCGACTTGCGCATCTCGATTACTGATCGCTGCAATTTTCGCTGCACCTACTGCATGCCTGCAGAGGGCATGAAATGGCTGCCCCACACGGAAGTGCTGTCATATGAAGAACTGCATCGCCTCGCATCTATCTGCGTAAACCACTTTGATGTTGATGGCATTCGACTTACCGGTGGCGAGCCGACTATGCGCGCACACTTGCCCGTGTTGGTGCAAAAACTTGCAGGGTTAATTGTGCCTGCAACTGCCAACTCGCCGCGTGCCGGCAAACCAATCGATCTTGCGATCACCACCAATGGCGCAACGTTGCGACTCATTGCACAAGAACTGCGCGATGCCGGACTCAAGCGAATCAACATCTCGATCGACACGCTGAAGCGCGAACGCTTTTATGAAATGACTCGACGCGACGAGCTCCAGCATGTGCTTGACGGCATCGATGCTGCGATTGCTACTGGTTTTTCGCCGATCAAGCTCAATGCTGTTGTGCAACGCGGCATTAACGATGACGAGATTGTTGACCTGGCAACCTTTGGTCGTGACAAGGGCGTTGAGGTTCGATTTATTGAGTACATGCCACTCGATGCGCAGGGCACATGGCAAAACAATCAGGTTGTCGGTCAAGACGAGATTGTTGCTGCAATTGCCGCTGCGTATCCGCTCGAGTTGATGCCGGCTCGCGGTGCCGCACCTGCCGACCGCTGGCGCTATCTGGATGGCAAGGGCACAGTTGGCGTGATTCCGTCAGTGACCAAACCATTTTGTGGTGACTGCGACAGAGTGCGCCTCACTGCAGACGGCCAATTTAGAACATGCCTATTTTCGACCAACGAGTTTGACTTGCGCGCAATGTTGCGCGAAGGTGCAAGCGATGATGCGATTGCTGCAGAGATCAAGCGTGCGGTGGGCACTAAGTGGGCGGGGCACAACATCGGAAACGTCACCTTTGTGCGTCCACGCCGCTCAATGAGCCAAATAGGCGGGTGAACATGTCTGATTTACGGTTTTCGCATCTCGATCCAGCAGGCAACGCCCGCATGGTCGACGTCACGCCAAAAGAGGCCACGCATCGTCGGGCGATTGCGCGTTGCAAAGTATTTATGAAACCCGAGACAACTGCTGCGATTGCCAATCGCGAAGTGAAGAAGGGCGACGTGATTGCAGTCGCTCGAGTGGCCGGCATTCAGGCCGCAAAGCGCACAAGCGACATGATTCCGCTGTGTCATCCGCTGCTCATCGGCGCAGTGCATATCAACTTTGAAATCGCCGACGACTTCATTGCTATCGAGGCTCAAGTCGATACCGTCGACCGCACAGGAGTCGAGATGGAGGCCCTGCATGCGTGCAGCGTGGCCGCCCTTACTATCTATGACATGTGCAAGAGCGCCGATAGGGCCATGGTGATCGGTGAGTTGACGCTGTGGGAGAAGTCGGGTGGCCGCCAGGGCCTGTATCGTCGCGAAGACGATCAAGCCGAATAGAAATCCCGAGTAAACCCAAGCAAACTCAATAGTTATAAGGGTTTTGGCTGTAGTGGCAGATCAAATTACCTCGTTGTTGTCCTATTTGTAGCCATTCTGTAATACACTCAATCCACTCATGAGCAAACTGATTTTGATCATCGTCGGCGCAGCATGGCTGGCAGTGTTACTTCCTCCAATGGTTCGAGCCAAGTTGCACGGCAGCCCATCCAATTCGGTGAGCAACTTCCGTCGCCAACTCAATTCACTCGAGTCATCGGGTGGCCGCAGCCAGCAGGGTCAATTGCGCAATATGGCGCGCCCGCTTGCACCGTCGCAGCAATATCGCAGCGCTGCCCAACGCACCCAGCGCCCACAAGCGTCGCGCCCACAACAAGGTGCCTTGAGCAACATCACCGGCGCATTGATTCGTCCAGAAGGTGTGCGTCATCATCGTGCTCCAGCAATGTTGACCCCGCAGGCCATGGTGCGCCAGCGCCGCCAAAACTTGGTAGTTGGCATGGCAGTCGTTACTGGTATCTCGTTGTTCTTGGCATTCAGCACCGGGTCGAGTGCTTTCATCTACTTGTTTACCGTGAGCCTGCTTGCCTTGTGTGGTTACTGCTACGTGTTGGTGCAGTTGCGCATCAAGCGTGAAAACGAGCGGTACCTGCGTCAGTTTCGACGCGTCGCCTAAAGCCGCTGCCCGCTAGGGTTTGCTAGGAAATAGGGGCTGTAGCTCAGTTGGCAGAGCGGTACGTTCGCAATGTACAGGCCAGGGGTTCAATTCCCCTCAGCTCCACGCCAACGGCGACA
>JBJOEQ010000119.1:0-21646 GCA_046049195.1 Actinomycetota bacterium
GACTACATCGTCAAGCCCTATCGACTGCGCGAACTTGTGGCGCGTATTCGTGCAGCATTGCGTCGTAGCTCGCTGACCCCGGCCGAAATTGATGAAGTTGGTGTTGGCACCGTCTCAATTGGTGACGTTGCGATCGACCCAGAACAGCACGTGGTGACTGTTCGCGGCGTCGTGACCAAACTTCCGCTCAAAGAATTTGAGTTGTTGTACGTGCTTGTTGCTAATGCAGGCCGAGTATTGACTCGCGAAACATTGATTGACAGAGTGTGGGGCACCGATTATTACGGTGATACCAAAACCCTCGACGTTCATATCAAGCGCTTGCGCAGCAAAATTGAATCAGAGCCAGCCAACCCAACCAGGTTGGTCACCATCCGTGGGCTTGGCTATAAGTATGAGAAAATGAGTGCATAGCAAAACAAAATAGACATACGGGCCTCGCGCCAGTGAGCCCACTAACGCGGTTGTCGCGCGTTCATGTGTTGATGGTGGTTGGCGAGGCTGCACTTGCGGTGTCGTTAGCGGACTCACTCTTTTTGTCAATTGACCCTGGCGCGGCGCGTTCGAAAGTTATGTTGTTTTTAGTGATCAGCCTCGCTCCATTTGCTGTGCTCGCACCGATTATCGGCCCATATATCGATCGCTTGCCGGGTGGTCGTCGCATCACTGTGTGTCTTGTGGGGTTGATGCGCGCGATGGTGCTGATTGCAATGATGAAATGGCTGAACTCACTTGCGCTTTTTCCACTCGCATTTTTATCGCTAGTGCTAGCCAAGACATATGGGGTATCGCGTTCGGCAATTATGCCAACGGTTGTAGACGGTACTGAACAATTGATGGCAGCCAATGGGAAACTTGGGCGACTGACCAGCGTGGTTGGTTTTCTTGGTGGTGCACCAGCAGTGTTGTTGCAAATCATTGACACCAGATTGTCACTTGGACTATCTGCTTGTGCGTTTGCGGGTGCGGGAATAGCTGCACTTGCGTTGCCACGACATGTTGCGGCTGTCCCAAACGCGATGCAAGAGATTGAGAGGCACGAACTTCATGGGTCTGAAATTCGGCAAGCCGCATTTGTGATGCTGGTGTTGCGAGCAGCAGTTGGTTTTATGTTTTTTCATTTAGCGTTCTGGTTGCGCGATCAAAAAGCGGGCACCGCCTGGTTTGGTTTGGCGGTTGCTGTGTGCTCGCTCAGCACATTTGCCGCCAATGCAATTGGTCCACTACTGCGTCGACGAATCCACGAACAGAGAATGCTCAAACTTTGTGTTGCGAGTGTTTGTCTTGGAGGACTGGTGGCTGGTTATTTTGGCGGTGTAACTGCCGGAATTATTTTGGCCGGGGTTGTGAATGGAGTCGGTTCAATCGGCCGACTCGCCTTTGAGTCGATAGTGCAATCAAAAGCACCAGATGCAAACCGGGCGCGCGCATTTGTGCGTTATGAAACGCGCAATCAAATCGCGTGGGTGGTGGCCGGCCTTCTTGCAGTCATCGCAACGCCGCCAGGAGCAGTTGGCTTTTTAATTGTTGGCGTTGGGTCGGCTGTTGCGTCGCTGCTATTTGTCTTGCAGCTCAATACGAGCAAGCCACAGACCAGGCGCATCTAGCTCGTTCGGAGTAGGCAAGTTGCCTGCTTTGTTAAACATTTGAGACAGGCCGTCATGCCCGGCGCGTTCGGTGACGCCGGATGCGAAGCCATGCCCGCGTTCGACTTGCTGGCGGGTGAGGCGTAAGCCCAAGAGTTGCTCGACAAATGAGTCGTGGGGAGCAGACTCAACCCGTCGTCTGCGCACTGCTTCTGCAATCTGCGCACCACCACCCAAAACCAATGACGAAATTGCGTCCACGCTGTGGTCGATGTAGCCGATGATTGAAGCGATCATTGCGTCTAGCACCGGTGCTTGACGCTCTTGCTCGGGCGAGCGCACCGCGCCCAAAATAATTGTTGGGTCTGTGAGAAATTTCTGCATCATGGCCATCGGGTCGGTGGTGCCAAGATCCATCGTCGTGAGTCTTTCCATCAGTGCATTTGGATTTGGTCGAAAACCAGCAATGTATTTGCTGATCTGTTGATTGATCGAATCACGAACATGAGCGACGCTGAGTACGGCGTGGGATGTGAGTTCGTGGATTAACACCCACATGCGCATGTCGTCGACTGCGATGCTCCAGTCATTTGCAAATTGTTCGACATTGCTCGCGACAAGAAGCATTTGGTTTTTCGGTTCGCGTGGGATTGGCAAGTCGTATTGTCCGAAAGCACGTAGTGAGAGTTGCCCGATCATTGACCCGATGGACATGCCCATCATTGCTGGTGCCATCATCTTGTTGAGCGACGACATCATTGCAGTGATCTGGTCAGTTTCGGTATCAAGCTCGGTGCCGGCCTGCGGCGTTTCAACATTTGGATTGCTTAAGGCAGTTGCAAGTTGAGTAAAAAGCGGCTTGTACGACTCGAGCGTGTGATGCACCCAAGTGGAGTGATTGGTGACAACAATGTTGGGAAGTGCGGTGCCTGTGTCGCGATTAGTGCCAGTAGTTAACCCGGTGTAATTGCGCACATGCATGTCGGCAATTGGTGCGAGTTGCTCAAGGCTCACCCGAGACGACGGATCAACATTTGCTTCGGTGTTGGTGCCATTCGTTGCAGTCGAGATTGCTACTTGACGCGCAACGTCCCACTGCAGCGGACCTTGTCCGGCCATTGCCTTTGCAAGGTCGCCAAAAAGTGGAATTCCAGCAAATGGTTGTTCGTCGGGGTTGTTGCTCACTGATCTAGAGCCTATTAAAACTTTAAACTAAATGATCATCCACAACCTCGGGTACGCTGAAAGCGATGTCACATCGAGAATTCTCTCTAGACAGCAACGTGTGGCTTGAAATCACTGCTTCGGCGCTTGATGTTGGTGCCGTGTATGACTGGTCTGTCACCGATACATGCGGAGCAGTGGTGCTGTTTTCGGGCACTGTGCGCAATCATTCCGAAGGTCGCACTGGCGTGCACACCTTGAGTTACGAAGCGTTCGAAGAAGAAGTCATTCCGAAGTGTCGCGAAATTGTCGCCGAGATGAAAAATCAGTGGAGCGACTTGGGCAGAATTGCGCTCATTCATCGAGTTGGCGACCTCAGTTTGGGCGAGTCGTCGGTGCTTGTTGTCGTCTCCGCTCCGCATCGACCCGAAGCATTTGAAGCGGCAAGATTTGGTATTGACGCATTGAAGGCAACAGTGCCAATTTGGAAACGCGAAGCGTGGGAGACCGGAAGTGACTGGGCGCTCGGTGCACAACACGTAACAACTGTTGATCAAGTTACGAAAAGCACTAACCAATGATTGCAATCTCCAGTTTCTCATTGTTGTTTGCCGCAATCTCTGTGGTCTCTGCATCAACTCTCGTCGTGATGATGCTGCAAGAGTCGCGCAACGCAACGCGCAATAACGGAATGGTTGCATTCCGTCGCCACTTGGACGCCCTTTCCGATGATTCGCGCGCTCATGTGCGCCAACAATTAAAAGATCATTCGACCAAACAAGGCAGAAGGTAAACCAAAGTGGCACGCGACTTAGCAATTGACCTTGGTACTGCAAACACCCTTGTATATATGGAGGGTCGCGGCATTGTTATCAACGAACCTTCCGTGATTGCCGTCAATAAGCGCACAGGTGAGGTGCTCGCGACTGGCCAAGAAGCCTGGAGCATGATTGGTCGCACGCCTGGGTACATCGTTGCGGTCCGCCCATTACGTGGTGGCGCAATTACCGACTTCGAGATCACCGAAAAGATGATCAGATTGCTGTTGCAACGCGCTGGTGTCTCACGATTTTCACGACCCAAGGTGCTGATTTGTGTGCCGTCGGCCATCACCGAGGTGGAGCGACGCGCGGTAACCGATGCAACTCGTCGCGCAGGTGCTGCCGATGCACAGTTACTCGAACAACCCATGGCTGCAGCCATCGGTGCAGACTTGCCGATCAATGAACCTGTTGGCAACCTCGTCATTGATATCGGTGGCGGTACTACAGAGACTGCAGTGATCAGCCTCGGTGGAATTGTTGCACTTGAAGCAGTTCGTGTTGGAAGTTTTGACATTGACGCAGCGATTCAGTCGTATGTGCGACGCGAACATGGTCTTGCAATTGGCGAGCGCACTGCAGAAGAGATCAAGATCTCGATCGGTAGCGCAATGGCAACGCCCGAAGACCGCGATGCCGAGGTGCGTGGTCGTGATCTTGTTTCAGGATTGCCAAAGACGGTGGTGCTGACATCGAGTGAAATTCGTGTCGCGATTGACGAAGTAGTGACGCAGATGGTCAACTCGGTCATTCGTTGCCTGGCCTCTGCGCCGCCAGAGCTGTCACAAGATTTTCTTACTCGTGGCATGTACTTGGTCGGTGGCGGTTCAATGTTACGCGGTTTGGCTCGGCGAATCGAGCGCGACACACAAGTGCCTGTCAATATGTCGACAGAGCCGCTCGAAGCAGTAGTGCTTGGTGCCGGTCACTGCGTCGAAAACTTTGCAGCCCTGCGCGGGTTGTTCATGGATTCACGCCGCTAGACGAGACGAGCAAGACCTTCTTGCACGACAGTGACAACAAGTTTTCCATCGCGGGTAAAAATATGCCCCTCGGCCATGCCACGTGAATTGGATGTGGAGATGGACGACTGCTGATAGAGCAACCAGTCATCAGCGCGAAACTCGCGATGAAACCACATTGCATGATCGAGGCTGGCGAGTTGTAGCGAACCATCAGCGAGCGATCGACCATGGGGCAACAGCGCAGAGTCGAGCAATGTCATGTCGCTTGCATAGGTAACGATGCACGCATGCAACACGCTGTCGTCCGGAAGCTTTCCGTCGGTGCGAAACCAAACCCGTTGGCCAGGCTGTGGATTGCCTCTGCGCGTAAACGGATTGCCGTCTACATAACGCATGTCGATCGGGCGTGGTCGGTCGTACCAGTCGCCAAGTTTTTCTTTGTACGGTTCCATCAACGACTTGAAGTCGGGAAGTGAGTCGGCATCAGGGACATCGGCGGGCATTGCAATCTGATGCTCAAGCCCAGGCTCTGCTTTTTGAAAACTGGCCTGCACATTGAAAATTGCTTTCCCATGCTGAATTGCGACTACGCGGCGAGTTGAAAAACTCTTGCCGTCACGAATGCGATCGACCTCATACAAGATGGGCACACCTGGGTCACCTGATCGCAAAAAGTATGCGTGCAACGAGTGCACCATGCGACCCGGCTCATCAATGGTTCGAGCTGCAGCTACAAGAGCCTGTCCAGCCACCTGACCACCAAACACTCGTTGTCGATTTTCGTCTGGTGATTGACCACGAAAGATATTGACCTCTATGGTTTCGAGGTCGAGCAATGTGATGAGGTCTTGAAGGGGTTTACTCACCCTTCCATAATGCCAGCAATAGGTCGGGTGTGTGCGTCCGACTAGCGTGAATCTCTATGACAAGTGCGAATACTGCTTCAACATCATCAAACCCGCTTTCTTTTCCTGCCGGGTTTACTTGGGGTACTGCAACGGCTGCCCACCAAGTGGAAGGCAACAACTGGAATAACGATTGGTGGGATTGGGAACATCGTGTTGGCACGCGCGTGAAAGAGCCAAGCGGAGACACCTGCGATCACTACAACCTGTATCCACAAGACATTGCGATGCTCGCCAAGTTGGGTTTCGACAACTACCGCTTCAGCGTGGAGTGGAGTCGCATCGAGCCTGAAGACGGAGAGTTCTCTCAAGCCGAGATCAATCACTACCGAAAAGTTTTGGAAGCCTGTCACGAACACAACATCACACCTGTCGTCACACTGCACCACTTCACTACTCCGAGATGGGTTGCAGCACAGGGCGGATGGGTAAATGATTCAACAGCAGATTTGTTTGCTCGTTTTTCAGAAAAAGTTGCTCAGTCGCTTGGTGATGGAGTTGGCAAGTGGTGCACCATTAACGAACCCAACATGGTCTCGACCATTGGGTATTTGCTCGGTGAGTTTCCACCTGGCACAAAGTCGCGCGAAGCACGCAAAAAAGCAAACGAAGTTTTTTGTCAGGCACACTCGAAAGCGCGTGACGCAGTGAAGTCAATTTCGAGTGCTCCGCTCGGCATCACGCTGGCAATGCAGGAGTACACCATCAATGTCGATGACGAATCACATCGTGAGGCAGCCGAAGGCAAACGCGACATGGCGTGGGATGGCCTCGAAGACTGTTTTTTGGAAGTGGCCAAAGGCGACGACTATTTTGGTGTGCAGACATACACGCGCGAGCGTTTCAATCAAGACGGTCGCATTTTGCCTGATGCAGATATGCGCACGACAATCATGGGCTACGAGTTCAGGCCACAAGCGCTAGAGGCATGCATTCGTCGCGCTTGGGACAAGACGGGTCATGTGCCAATCATCGTCACCGAGAACGGCATTGCTACAAGCGACGATGCCGAACGAATCGAATATGTGCACGG
Organism: Actinomycetota bacterium; assembly: GCA_046049195.1. Taxonomy (GTDB): domain Bacteria; phylum Actinomycetota; class Acidimicrobiia; order Acidimicrobiales; family Ilumatobacteraceae; genus UBA3006. The sequence continues at coordinate 6,475 of JBJOEQ010000119.1, forward strand.
TGCACTTGAAGGAGTGCTCAACTGCATCCAGGACGGAATTGACATTCGCGGTTACACGTATTGGAGCCTGATGGACAATTTTGAGTGGATGTATGGATACGGACCAACATTTGGAATCGTTGCAGTCGATTGGAAGACACAAGTGCGTACGCCACGACCAAGTGCATCTTGGCTTGGGCGTATTGCTCGCGGCAACGCACTGCTTCCGCGCAACGCGTAACGCGTAACGAATAACGAGTAGCGAATAATTTTTCACGTGACCAAACTCAGTGGCGAACGACGCACGGTTGCGATTGAGACAACTGGGTTTATGCCAGAGGTTGAAGGCGATGCTTTATTTTCCGCAGCACTAGCCGCAGGAAAAGCTTGCCCCGGTTTGCCAATGGTTGAAATTGGCTCGTACTGTGGGCGCAGCACCGTGTGGTTTGGTGCAGCGGCCGAAATCTGCAACACATTGCTGTTTGCAGTGGATCACCATGGCGGGTCAGAAGAAAACCAGATTGGTTGGGAGTGGCACGACCCAACATTGATCGATGCATCAACAGGTCGACTCAATACGTTGCCGCATTTTGAAAAGACAATGAGTCGTGCGTGGCTTACCGAGACGGTGCGAACTGTTGTAGGAGACTCGCCGACAATCGCAAGCACCTGGACGCAACAAATCGCGATGTGTTTTATTGATGGTGGCCATGCCCGAGATGTTGCAGCCAATGACTACGCAGCATGGAACGGGCATATTGCACTTGGTGGCATCTTGGCAATCCACGATGTGTTTACTGATCCAGCACTTGGCGGCCAGGCTCCCTATGAAGAGATTTATCTTGCTGCAATAAACAGTGGCAAGTTTGCAGATGTGAGCGCAACTGGTTCGCTGCGTGTGCTCACACGCATAAAGTAATAGCAGGAAAGAAATCTAGAAATCTGGAAACGTATTAGTCAAGCACAGTTGATGCGCCAAAGATTTGGCTTGCTGCGGTGTCGCCACTAATTGCGTTGGCAGCCAGGATCACTGCGGCACCGGTGTATGCGCTGCACTCATCGGCAGGAAACACAATGCGATCTGGGTAAACAATGCCGGTGAGGTATGCGCCGCTCTCGGTGCGGTGTGCATTTGTCCACGACAACAATTGCTTCGCGGTGTCAATGTCGCCAATAGCGGAGTGGGCGAGCGAGCATTCTGCTGTTTCGGCTGCAGTTACCCAATCCTCGTCATTGACGCAGCGCACGCCGCGAGACGGGATCACGAATTCATCCCACTGCATGGCAACACGTGTCTTTGCTTCGGTGCCGGTCAGTGCTCCGGTGAGCACGGGGTAGTACCAGTCCATTGCCCAACGAAGTTTTGGCTCGAATGCAGCGAGATTGGTATTGATGACCTCGTCGATTGCATCGGCAGCAGCGCGCCACTCGGGTTGCGAATCACCAACAATTGCACCAATGTTTGCTGCGCAATGCAACGCGTGGCGGATAGACGAACAGCCAGTCAGCAATGCGTAGTCCCAAGGGCTTGCGTTCACTTCGCGAGCCCACAAGATGGTGCCGTCTGGGCGACGCATCGCCAACACCCATTCCATTGCACGCTTGACCGCTGGCCACATACGTGCGACAAATTGCTTGTCGTTGGTGCTCATCCAGTGGTGCCACACTCCGGTGCCGATATATGCGCACACATTTGTGTCGAGTTTTGTTTCTTCTACCGATCCGTCTGGCAGGTAGTAGTTAAACCAGCTGCCGTCTTCGCGCTGCACCGAGATCAGCCATTCATACGCGCGTTGAGCCTGATCATGCATGCCCATTACGTCGAGAGCCATTGCAGTCTCAACGTGATTCCATGGGTCGCAGTGTCCGCCAACAAACCATGGGATCATGCCGCTCGATAGTTGCAACGATGCAATGGACTGCGCGGTTGCACGCAACTCTTCTTGGGTGATCACATCGTCAAGATTATTGCCGAGATTGTTGCCGAGATTGTTGCCGAGATTGTTGCCGAGAAGTTCGTTATTTGGCATTATTCACCGGCTTCATTGAGTACACCACATAACTTTTGCCAAGAACAGGTGCAAGCACTTGTTCGGCCACTTGTGTCACTTTTGGTTTGGAGATGATGTCCCATTCCAAAAACTTTTTATAGGCGTTGACCATGCGGTTGTCTTCGCGTGCAGGACCAACAGCGCAGCGCAGCCACCAATATGGTGAGTGCAATCCGTGGGCGCGGTGCTGACCAACAACGCGCAAGCCTGCAGCGCGCAGCTTTGCCTTAAGTTCGGTGCCGCTATAAATGCGCACGTGGCCACCGACCACAAATGGTGCGTGGTATTCATCCGACAACATCCAGTTGATCTTTTCGGGAAACCATGATGGCACGGTGGCGCCAAGTGTGCCACCTGGCTTGAGCACTCGAGCGAGTTCGCTCAGTGCGGCTACATCATTTTGAATGTGCTCGAGCACTTCAGAAGTAACAATGCAATCAAACGAGTTGTCGGCAAATGGCAGGCACGTGGCGTCGCCGCGCAACACACCCACGAGGTTTTCGGCTTTGATCTCGCCGGCTTCGTACATTGCGCTAAAAGTTGCGCGCATTGCAATTACTTCGTCGTGGGCGTAGTCGAGTGCAACAACTTGCGCACCAAGGCGTGCGGCCTCAAATGCGTGGCGACCAAAGCCTGCTCCGGCATCGAGAAACAGCGTGCCAGGGCCTATTGATAGTTCGCTAAAGCGCACGGTCAGCATTGGTTACTTGCTGTCTCGTCGTTGAAGTTTTTTGACGTTATGTGGCATCGAAAGAACTTCTTTGTATTGATCGACAGTGAGTGCTGCACAATGGCGCCAGCTCCAGCGCTCTACAACGCGGGCTCTGCCAGCAGCACCAATGCGATCTCGCAACTCTTTACTGTCAAGACCGCGACGAATCGCTGCGGCCAATGCTTCGGCGTCGCCCGCTGGGCACGACAACACCGTGTCGTTGTCGACGCCTGTTACTTCGGGGAGTGCGCCACCTGTTGTGGCAACCAAACACGTGCCAGTTGCCATTGCTTCAATGGCAGGAAGGCTGAAGCCCTCGTACAAACTTGGCACTACTGCAAGTTCGGCTTCTGCATACAACTCAACAATGCGTTCGTCGGTTACTCCCGAAACGTGCGTGATGCAATCTTCGAGACCAAGCGAACGAATGAGGTCGGCGTTTGCGCCTTCGCGTGGCTTACCAATGATGGTTAGGTGCACCTCGCGCTCGGTGCGCAATTTTGCAAGAGCCTCAAGCAAATATGAAAGACCTTTGAGAGCGACATCGGCGGAAGCAGTGGTGATCATGTTTCCTGGCTTGCGCTGCACCGTTGGCTTCGGCGAAAACAACTCGTGATCTACACCAACTGGCACGAGTCGCATGCGGTCAAGCGACACTTTCATGTCTGTATGAATGTCGTCGATTGAGTTTTTGCTGACCACAACAACGCGTGGCATCTTGCTTGCAACTTTGCCTTGCATCTCTACAAATGAATACCAGCGACCAATGGCCTTGCGCTTCCACCAAGTTGGCGTGTGTTCCATCTCGAGCTTGCGATCTTTTGTAATGGGGTGATGCAAGGTGACGATTGTCGGAATAATTTTTTCAATCTTGAGAATGCCGTATCCGAGGCACTGATTGTCGTGCACAATGTCAAAATCGTTGACGCGTGTTTTAAGAGCGCGGTGTGCTCGAATACTGAACGAGCGTGGCTCACCAAACGTGCCTTTAAGAAATTGTGCTGACTCAACAAAGTTTGGCCAGTCATTGATCTCCCAATATGCGGGGAAGCGACCAGGGTGAGCATCGTTAAAAATGTCGAGGCTTGGCAATTGATGCAGTTGCACTCGCGGATCAAGAATTGGGTACGGCTGCCCACCAAAAACTTCGACATGATGACCGAGATCGACAAGTGCTTTGGTGAGGTGTCGCGTGTACACGCCCTGACCGCCTACGTGCGGCTTGCCGCGATACGTCAAATAGGCAATACGCAACGGGCCGTTGGGGTCGAACGGCGTTGTCATAGCCGTACCACTCTACCTAGGGGTAACCGAGTGCAGTCAGCCGGAAGGTGCGCGTGAGGGGTTGGTTGGGGGATACCGCCAGCGGTTCGGAGTTGAGTCCGTTTGGTGGACCGGATTGCGGTTCTACACAGATTGCGTGCGACGGCTCGTTGTAAACAGCCCAGTGGCTGCAGTCGCTCTCGAGGCGCACAACAAGTCCGTTGTCATATTTCAGCAATGGCGCTGCAACGGCATCAGTAAAACAGTCGTCAAGTTGTCTATGCATCACGTCGTGTTGTTGCTGCACACTTTGCGCGCTAGCGATGCCGTCACTGTCGCGTACGTACATCGTTTTGAATTCGGCCTCAAGTTGCACTGGTCGCACAAACCACGGGTGCCAACCAACTTGTGCGGGCATCGAAATTATTTCGTCGTTGTGTTCAGTCGCGTGCACGGTGAGTTGCAGAATCACTGATGTCAAGTCGACACTGATGCGATGTTCGACCCACCCTGCAAAAGGCCACCGCTGATCGAGATCGACTCGCAAAGTTGCACTTGTTGGTGAAGTCTTGACCACTTGCCATACAGCGTCATGCACAAGACCATGAATCGCGTGGGGAGCAGAGTTGATGGGCAACTGCACACTCGTGCCTTGGTGCTCAAAAATTCCGTTGCGTATGCGGCCAGCCCACGGGGCCATCGGATAACAGCCCCACGAAAATGAATCGCCGTTGGTTCGTTGCACCAACAGTTCTGTTCCACCAAATCGCACGCTCGATAGACGTGCTCCATGCTCTGCGTCGATGACCACTTCAACATTGCCAGATGAAAGCGTGATCATGTTGTTGATCATGCTCGAGTTGTGCGCCGACCAGCGATCAATAGGGCAAGTAGCGAAGCAATCATGATCAAAATAAATGGCATGTCGCCAAGATACGAATAGATGGTGCGGCCAGAACGCAACTGCACTTCTCGGATGATGACCTGTTGTTCGCTGACGCCCGTGCGATCAAACACTTGACCGCTTGGCGAAACGAAAGCAGAGAAGCCTGTTGGTGAAACTTGCACCAGCCAACGACCGGTTTCTAATGCACGCAAGCGAGATGAAGCAATTTGTTGAGTTTGTAATATTGTGCCCGTATAGCTCGAACCATTCGTTGGGTTCACCAGCAACGTTGCCCCACGCTCAACACCTTCGTTTGCGCGACCTGCAAAAAAGACTTCCCACGAAATAACTACTGCAATGGCGGTGTCGGCGACACGAAGTATGGCTGTATCTTTGCCGGCCTGAGCATCGCGAGGGATTCTGTCTACCGGCGCACCAACCGCTTCGAGCAACCCGCGCATTGGTACAAACTCGCCAAAAGGTACGCGTCGCACTTTGTCGTAGCGATCTCCAAGCGAACCATCAGTATTCACTACGACTTGAGCATTGGTAAAAAATCTGTTGTCGAAATCTTCGGTGATGCCAACAAGAAATGGCGCCTCAAGTCTCGCTGCTTCGGCTGCGACCTCGGTGCGCTCAATACTTGATGAAAAACTGCTCACATCAATAACATTTTCGGGCCAGACGACCAAGTCCAAATTGTTGTCAGTCGCGACAGATCCTCCAGCGATTTCCTGAGTTGCGTCAAGGTGCCGAACAACCACATCACGACTATTGGTATTGATTGCCAATGTGCCTTGTGGGCCGCCACCCTGCACCGCAGCAATATTCAGCGAGCGACCAATGTCGTGTCCGTGCGGAGAAATTGAGCCCGCAATGAGCAATACGACCACAACAACTGCGATGACAAGTGCATGCACGGAGCGCTTGGGTGTTTTGGTTTCGCTAAGGTTTGCTAGCAAAAAACCAATCTGTAACACGATGTAGGTGAGGAGCAGTGGTCCGCCCACTCGCACGATAGGTGCGATTGGCGATGCGGCTTGAGAGATGGCAAGTGTTGCAAGTGGTACGCCACCAAATGGAAATGAAAATCGCAACGCTTCGGCAAGTGAGTGTGCAAGCGGACCAACTACTGCTCGATGTTTATGTTGATCTGTAACAGCACCAGTGATCATCGCTGCGATGCCGTGAAGTGCCGAAAACAGCAATGCTGCAATCACATATCCCGGCGCCGTAAGAAACCACATCCAAGCCATGCCCGGTGCAAGCCAAGCGAGTGCAAATAGTGTGCCAAACATGAATCGAGCACGATTGCTGGTTGGTTTGTGTGTCGCGAAAAGTGCGACGCCTACATAGGCGAGTGGCCACCAACCCCACGGCGGAAGGCTGAATGCAACGAGCAACCCTGCAACGATTGCAACAAGGTATTGCTTTTTCATGAGATGCAATTAGATCAGTTCGCTGAGTGCGCGAGATGCTGCACGTTGGCCATCGTTGATGCATGCGGGAATGCCGATGCCTCGATAACTTGCGCCAGCCAATACAACGCCAGGTGCCGCTGAGTGCAATTGTTTGTCGAGTATTTCGACTCTGTGTGCATGTCCTGGTCGATATTGCGGAAACGATTCGATCCATCTCGTGAATCGCATGTTGGTTGGGGCAGCATCGAAACCAAGATGCAAACGTAGATCGCGAAGCGCAACTTCAAGTAGTGCCTTGTCGTCCAGGTGATGCATTGGAGCACCGTCTCGACCAAGTGAAACGCGCAAGACCATTTCGTCTTGTGCCGTTTTCCAGTGCGCCCATTTGTTTGAGCCAAATGAAACCGCAGTAACACCAGTTTGTACTGGTTTGGGCACAAGATAGCCAGACCCAGTGAGGTGTTGTGGCCACTGAGAGCGCGAAATTGTGAGCGCAATCATGATCACGGATGCATGCTCAAACTGCTGAAGTTGCGCGGAGGTTTCGCTGTTCAGTTGCTCAACGAGTGCTGCGGTGTGACGCGCAGGACTCGCCAAAATCACTGCGTCTGCTGGCAGCGATTCGGTTTCGAGATGCACTACATACGAGCGACCTTGGGGTTCGATACTGCGTACCGGAGATGAAAGAATCACGCGCGCACCGTCTTCAACAATTCGGTCGCGCACTGCGCGAGTAAGTGTGCTCATGCTGGTAATTGGTGTTGCAAATACTGGGCCACCACTCGTGCGCTTTTGCATTGCATTGCGGGCCGCGCGCATGAGGCTTGTCGGCTGCGCCAAGAGTTCGGCCACTTGGGGCATGCCTTGCACACTGAAATTGTCGGTGTCGGTTGCATATATGCTTCCAACAAGTGGGTCGACAAGGCGCTCAAGTACTTCATTGCCGCAACGACTGCGAATTGCATTGCCCAAAGAATCGGTTGATCGACCAATTGCGCGAGGAAGAAACGGTTCGACAGATGCACGCAGTTTGCCAGAGGTGGTGAGTAACTGCGTGTTCCAGATCGCTTTGTGCGAACCAGGCACACCGAGCACGGTGCCTGTTGGAATTGCGTGCATGTTGTTGTTCCAGATGTAGGCATGATTGGTGGCGGGTGAAGTGAGGTGATGATCGAGACCGACTGCCGCACAGAGTTTCATCGCTGCTGGAGTGCGCGTCAAAAATGCATCGGCCGATTCGTCGACTAGATCCAGCCCCGCAAATGGTGATGCCTGGATAATGCCGCCAATGCGGTCGGCGGCATCAACGATGGTGACGCGCGGTGGATGAGGTTGCTGCAGTAATTGATGCGCAGCAGCAAGACCAGTTATGCCTGCGCCAACGATAACGACGTGTCGATCGCTGAAGTTTTGAGCAGCGGTCGTGTTGTCGATTGACATATCTCTCGACTTTACAATGCGCTCACAACACGTTGCGCAAGTGCGCTCATCACTGTTGAATCATCATTCACACAAGCAGTGCGGCTGAAGCTCAGTCCAAGCTTGTCTGCATGTCGCGCTGCTTCGATGTCAAGGTCGTACAACACTTCTAAGTGATCGGCCACAAATCCAACTGCACTCACCAACACGCCGTCAGCGCTGCGTTGTGCGGCAATGTCGTCGATGGCAATCAAAATGTCTGGGCCAATCCATGGCTCTGGAGTTCTTCCGGCAGATTGCCAAGCAATGTTCCAGTCTGAATGCTCAACAAGACCGAGTTGTTTGGCTACAGCAGTTGCTGTTGCGTGCAACTCCGTTGGATATGGGTCGCCTCCATCGATAATTCGCTGTGGCAGAGAGTGCGCTGTAAACAACACGCGAGTGCGAGTTGGCATTGCGGACAATTTTTGTTTCATGTCGGCAGCAATGAAGTCGACAAAGGCTGGCTCGATGGCCCACGAATTAATACCGACTACTTCCAATCCGTGAGGCTTCGCTGCCTCGGTGGCGCGTCCAACATATTGTCCAATTGAATATGAGGAAAAGTGTGGTGCAAGCACGAGCGCAACGATTTTGGTGAAACCCTGTTGTGCTAAATCGTCCACTGCTGTCTCGATCATTGGTGCCGCATGCTTAAGACCCAACTGCACATGAAATTGGCCAGGGTTCAGAGCATCCAGCGCTCGTTGAAGTGCATCTCGTTGTGCCTCGGTGCGCGCGGCCAGTGGAGAGATGCCGCCAATTGCGTCGTAACGAGCCACCAAGTCAGCAAGTTGTTCATCAGTTGGCGCGCGACCGCGTCGAATGTCGGTGTAATAAGGAAGGATCTCTTGCGTACTACGCGGAGTGCCGTAGGCCATCAATAAAACAGCAGTGCGGTTCATGAGCTAGTCCTTTCGTGGACATGTTGTACTACTGCCATTAACACATCTGGGTTTACGCCAGGTGTTACACCATGACCGAGATTAAAAATATGACCAGGATGATTGGCATTGTCGGCGAGCACTGCGTCGGCACCCTTAAGTGCAGTTGCTACATCGCCCTGCACAAGTGATGGATCCAAATTTCCTTGAATGATGGTGTCTTTGCCAAGACGTGCGCGAGCATCAACAATTGATGTGCGCCAATCGAGACCGATCACTGTTGCCCCTGCAGAATGCATTAACTCGAGCAGGTGATCGCAACCAACACCAAAGTGAATCGATGGTGCATGGGGGTGAGAGCGTTTCAATTCACTGATCACGTGTGCAGAGTGCGGCAAGACTGCATAGCGATATTGATCCTGCGTCAAATTTCCTGCCCACGAATCAAAGAGTTGGTATGCACTCGCACCGGCGTCGAGCTGGCTGCGTAGAGAAGCAACAGCATGTTGTGCGAGTCGCTGCATCAAGTCGTGCCACAACTGTGGCTCACCCGTCATCATTTGTTTAGTTATCAGATGATCGCGGCTTGGTTTGCCTTCAACCAGATAACTGCCAACAGTAAATGGAGCGCCGGCAAATGCGAGTAGCGGAACCTTGAGCTCACTTGCCAACATGCGAACGGTTTCAAGTACGTACGGCGTGTCGGTCTCTGGTTCAAATTCGCGCAGTCGCTGCAAGTCTGCATGAACTCGAAATGGTTGTTCGGCAACTGGGCCCGTACCCGGAGCAACGTCAATTCCAAAACCAACTGCATGAGCTGGCACAACGATGTCGCTGTACAACACTGCTGCGTCGACTCCGTATCGCGTTACGGGTTGCAACGTGATATCTGCGGCGAGACGGGGTTGCTTGATTGCATCCAAGATGCTGCCTTCGCCACGAATTGCGCGATACTCGGGCAAACTTCTGCCTGCTTGACGCATGAACCAAACAGGCGTATGTGTGGTTCGCTTGCCCGAAGCTGCTGCAAGAAATGGACTGAGTGCCGTGTCTTGCGCTGCAGGGCTCATGCCAAGAAACGCTATCGCCAGCGTTATTGGTGTCGACGAATTGAGCGCCGTTTGTGTGCAACGTCACGCTTCAGTAATGCCTCAAGTTTTGCCACTCTGGTGCCAGCGGGCGGATGAGTTGAAGTTGAAAGCATTGGTCGAAGTCGCATCCCTTTTTGAATTTCGTGTTTGTCTACATTGCGTAGGGCACTAACAAGTTCATGCCCAAAACCCATTTGCGCGGCGCGAGCGTCTGCGCGATATTCGGATGCTCGACCGATGCGGTTATTGAGTGCCTGTGCTGCACTAAACCCAGAAAGTAGAAGATATGAAATCGCTGTGAGTAAGGATGCAAGTGCATGCATAAAAAAGCGCGCAACTATGTATCGCTCGGTAAATGTCGACGTAACGCGTTGAGCATAATTACGAATCCAAATACCAAGATGACCAAGACTAATAATCGGAAGGCTCATCCACTGCGCAACGGTGAGCGCTACGGTGTGCCCGCCCATGTGGTGACTGAGCTCGTGGGCGAGTACTCCCGTGAGTTGATCTTGTCTCAAGTGATTGATGGCGTACGAGGAAACAACGAGTAGATGTCCGCCGCACGCAAACGCATTAGTTTCATCGCTGTCAACGATGGCCAGCACAAATCGATTTGATGAAAAATGATTTGCCTGCGAAACGATGTTCCATGCTGGCTGCAATGCAAGAAGTTCGCTCGATGTTGGTGGTCTTGCACCGAGCATTCTGGCAAAGACAATTCGCTGCACTGGTCGCGAAAAGAGAATCACACCAAACAACATCACCATGCTGGCAAAAAAGAAATACGAAACGTCAGATGCCAGTCCCAATGGCAACCAAATCAATCCAATCGCGATCAACCACACTGGAAGCAGTGCAACAACTGGTGCCATGGCAGCAAATGCCGATGTATCGAGGCGTCGGCGCGATTGCTCCACCAATTCAGTCAATCAGAAATTGGCTTGCGCAACGGTTAACGAGTTTTAATTACATATGTAGGATGCAGATGTAACTGGTTTGAAGTTGATGCAACTACGAGAAACTGGGGTAAATGCAATGGGTGGACAAGTACAATCAGGGGCAGAGGCATGGTCCCACAACGGAACACTGACGAGCGGCGTATTGGTGATCCATGGCTTTACTGGCAACCCTTCATCTGTGCGCGAACTTGCGGAGCGGTTTGCCGCTGAGGGTTTTCATGTAGAAATGCCGCGTTTGTCTGGGCATGGAACGGTCATTGAAGACATGATGCCTACACGTTGGTCCGACTGGAGTGCAGACGTAGAGGCCGCATACAAAGTTTTGTCTTCACGTTGCAAACAAGTAGTGGTCGCCGGGCAATCAATGGGTGGAGCACTGACACTGTGGCTGGCAGCTCATCATCCAGAAATCGCTGGAATTGTGTGCATTAATCCGGTTGCACAGGGACGAACCGCCGAAGAAATTGCGTTCTTAGATGTAATTATCGAGTCTGGCGAAGAGTCGCTTCCGGGTGTTGGTAATGATATTGCTGACATAGAAGTTACAGAAAATGTTTACGCCGGTACACCGCTGCGAGCCGCGTATTCGATGTATGTAGAAGGGGTTGCACCTCTTGCTGAGCACTACCCAAAGATGGTGATGCCGATGTTGTTGATTAACTCAGTGCAAGATCACGTTGTTGAACCAACGCAAAGCGACTTCTTGGTTGCACACTATGCAGGCAAAATCGAGCGTGTGATGCTGGAGAAGAGTTTCCATGTTGCAACTCAAGATGTTGAAAAAGAAACCGTGATGTCTCGTTCGGTCGCGTTCGCTAAGCAGGTCTTAAGCGCGTGAACTTTTTCGCAGTCATACCGAGCCCAAGCAGTGGGTCATTGCATCTCGGGCCACTGCAACTCAATGCCTATGGGGCAATGATCGCGCTTGGCGTAATGGCATCGGTATGGCTCGCAGGTCGTCGCATGGAAAAGCGTGGCGTTGGTACGCGTGATGACATGGGCTCAATTGCGATGATTGCCGTACCCGTCGGCATCGTCGGTGCTCGGCTGTATCACGTTGCTACCGATTGGCAACGGTTTGAAAATAATCTTGGTGCCATTGTGCAGGTGTGGAAAGGCGGCCTCGGCATTTGGGGCGGCATTGCACTCGGCACGGTCGCAGGCGTGTGGTTTGCAAAGCGCAAAGGTCTTTCGGTGGGACTGTTGCTCACATGCGTTGCACCGGCTCTGCCACTTGCACAAGCAATTGGACGTTGGGGCAACTGGTTTAATCAAGAGCTCTTCGGTCGTCCAACCACATTAGTGTGGGCACTTGAAGTATCTGCATCAACAGCCAAGGCTGCTGGCTATGCGACTGGCACGACATTCCACCCAACATTTTTGTACGAATCAGTGGCATGCGGTGCACTGTGCGTCGCACTAATTTTCCTTGACAAAAAAGTGCCGATGCGACCTGGCAGATTATTTTGTTTTTATACAGCTGGCTACACGCTGTTCCGATTTTTCATTGAAGGAATTCGCATTGACGAAGCACATCTCGTCGGTGGCCTACGACTCAATCAGTGGGTCTCACTCGTGGTGTTTGCAGTCTCGGTAGTCGTGATTATCGCAACGCGACAGCAAGATCTTCAGGAATCATCGGATTGAAATATTCTCCAGTCGACACCTCGGCTGCTGCGATATAACGCATTACTCCATTGCCGCGCCACGGAGAAACAATTTCAAAATTGAGCCACGCATCAGCATGTTTGGTTTCATTTGTTGTTGGTCGCTGATTGAGCCACAGCATGTACGGCACGCGTGCACCAAATAGCGAATCAATTCGATTCAGTGCGTCGACCAACATTGCTGCACATGCATCTCGCTGTTGAGGGCTGAGTTCGCTCAGACTTCCAACTTGTATTGAAGGGGCAATTTCGAGTGCCACTGGGTATGCAGATGCATATGGCACTGAAGTGCGCCAGCCGTTGTGCTCGTGAACAAGCCGTTCTTGCGATTGGTCTGGTCTCCAACCATTGCTCAGCCGCGCACTCGTGCGTGCCGGAATGTGGTCAAACGCATAAATCTGTCCGTGTGGATGATCAATTGTCGCACCAACTTCGCGCCCACGATTTTCAAAGATCAATACGTCATCAACGTCTGTACGCGCACCTAGTTCGGTTGTTCGTTGCGCCCATAAATCGATCACGCGTCGCACTCCTGTTGCTCCGAGGCCCGCAAATGATTGATCATGATCCGGCGAGTACAACACGATCTCGCACCGATCGTTTGGCATCGGGGGCCAGCGATTTGCAAAGTGATGTGTTTCGTAGGGTTGAGGTGCCTCAAGTCCACCCACGCAAAACGGGCAATCGGTGGCGGGCAAATTTGGACGATTTTGTCGCGATCCAACTACGTGCACAACAGTGCCCGTGCTGGGATCAATGCGTTCATTACCCGAGCCACCATGCGGGAGGTTGTGTTGAGTAGCCATGGATCTGCAACTGACGGTACCGTGCGCAGTGGTGTCTACTCAACCAATACGTCCAATCCTGAAACACATCGGCGATTCTCGCCAGTCGGTGGTGTGCGACGTCTCGGGAGGAGTGCCAACAATTATGTATTGGGGTGCAGCCTTGAACGCGGCTTCGGTAGCCAATCTTGATGCGATTGCAACAGCAACTGCGCGGCCAAGCATGCCCGGCGTTACCGATGCAATCAATGCAATTTCATTGGTGCCGTGTCATGGCGATGGTGCAACGATGCGACCAGGTATTGGTGGGCATCGTCCGGGCGGTCGGCATTGGGCGCCACGGTTTTCTCTTGTCAGTTGCGAAGTTGTCGATCAACAATTGATTTCGATTGCGCGAGATGATGTTGCTCAACTCGAACTTGAAACCAAACTTGTCTGTAGTACATGGGGCACACTTCACGCCACCGCAATGTTGCGCAACATTGGCGAGTCGCGATACTTGCTCACCAATCTGACTATTACATTGCCCGTCATTGAGAGTGCAACACAGCTGCTCACGTTTAGTGGTCGGTGGGCGCGTGAAGCACAGTTGCATCGTCGCGATTTTGTAGATGGTGCGTGGACTGCAGAAAATCGCACAGGACGCACATCACACGAGCACTTGCCGTTGATCTTTGCAACCGAGCGTTTTGCAGACGAATGGAATGGTCAAGTGTGGGGAGCGCATCTTGCGTGGAGCGGCAACTCGGTGTTGCTCGCCGAAGTATTGCCAGACGGCAGAAAATATATGCAGTTGGGCGAACTGTTGCATGCGGGCGAGTTGTGCCTTGAGCCAGGCGAGTCGTATGCAACCCCAGAAGTGATTGGTGTGTGGTCGGGCGATGGTCTCAATGCTGCAACTCATGCGTTACATCGCAATGTGCGTTCGCGCTCGCATCATCCAACTGTTCTGAGCCCGCGAAAAGTGATGCTCAATACATGGGAAGCCGTGTACTTCGATCATGATCTCACGCGCCTGTGCGCACTTGCCGATGCTGCAGCCAATGTTGGAGTCGAGCGCTTTGTATTAGACGACGGGTGGTTTGGCTCTCGTCGCAATGACAAGTCTGGTCTTGGTGATTGGTTTGTGTCGCCAGATGTTTATCCGAACGGACTTGCTCCGTTGATCTCGCATGTGCGCAAACTCGGCATGGATTTTGGAATTTGGGTAGAACCCGAAATGGTCAATCCTGACTCGGATCTCTTTCGTGCGCATCCCGAATGGGTGTTGATGTCTCCTAGTTACGAGCCTGTATTGGCTCGCAACCAATTGGTGCTCAACCTTGCGCATCCGGATGCGTACGCACATATATATAGGCAGTTGGATGCACTGCTTTCAGAAAATGACATTGCGTATGTCAAGTGGGACATGAACCGAGCTCATGTGCATGCAACCGGAAGCGATGGGGCCGCCGGTACTCACAATCAAACTCGGGCTGTATATCAATTGATTGATCAATTGCGTGCAGCACACCCAAATGCGGAAATTGAAAGTTGTGCATCAGGTGGCGGACGCATTGACCACGAGATTTTGCGCCGAACCGAGCGTGTGTGGACAAGCGACTGCAATGACGCTCTTGAGCGACAAATCATTCAACGTGGCACGTCAATGTTGGTGCCGCTCGAAGTAATGGGTGCGCACATTGGTCCACCTACCGCACACACCACTGGTCGCAGACAATCGCTTTCGTTTAGAGGTGCAACGGCCATGTTTGGGCACATGGGTGTTGAGTGGAATTTGCTCACCTTGCGCGACGACCAACAAATACAACTTCGTCACATCATCGGTTTGTACAAACAACATCGAGAGTTGTTGCACAGCGGTGACTTTGTGCGTTACGACGTAACTTCCGACAACAGCGCGGTTGCTCATGGGGTAATTTCGACAGACAAGCGCAAAGCATTGTTGAGTTACGCGCAACTCTCCACTGCGCAAGGACTTGTGTCGTCAATGTGGAAAATCCATGGACTATT
>JBJOEQ010000120.1:0-9116 GCA_046049195.1 Actinomycetota bacterium
TGTGTTCGTCACTTGGTCCGAAACAAGTCGCATTGCTCCGTGTGCGCAGTTGGATAGGTGTGGTCAAACCATTCGAATGTGCCCTTGCTGCCCAGATTCCTCTCAAGCAAGGCCCGATCACGCTCACAGATAAGCGTCTGGTCGATGATGCACACAGCGCTGGACTACAGGTTCATGTGTGGACCATTGACGAACCCGACGAGATGGAGCACCTACTGAATCTCGGCGTTGATGGAATTATGACTGATAAGCCCCTTGTGCTGAAGCAGATTCTGCAGAATAAAGGTCTCTGGCATTCGTCGATCGCATGATCGGCACTATTAGATTATTTGTGTGACCCCTACGAGGATGCGGCTCAGCCGACGCTTCGGTGAACTCCACCACGCCTAACTCAAACGTTCATCGCTCGGGGTCTCATTTGATCTCCGCAGATGACATCTGTTTGTCGTTCCCCGACTCGACCGAAGCCTTGCGAGGAGTCTCGCTGCAAATCGCAACACACGAATTTGTAGCGCTTGTCGGCCCCAGTGGTTGTGGCAAATCAACGCTGCTGCGCGTGCTCAGTGGTCTGCAACAACCGACAAGCGGCACTTTGACGAACACAACAAGTGACATCGGATTTGTTTTTCAAGACCCAACGCTGCTGCCCTGGCGAACAACGCTTCGGAATATTGAAACATTGCTCGAGTTGCGGGGTGTTGATGCGAACGAGCGCAGAGCCAAGGCTCAATTCGCCCTCGAATCCGTAGGACTACAAGACAGCGGACACAAGTATCCGCGACAACTCTCGGGAGGCATGAAAATGCGAGCATCCCTGGCTCGCACTCTCGTCACCGATCCAGGTTTGCTTTTGCTCGACGAACCATTCGCGGCGGTAGACGAATTTACTCGCGAATCACTCAATGACGATCTGCTCGCTATGTTCGCATCTGCAAAATTTTCGGCAGTTTTTGTAACTCACTCCATCACTGAGGCCGTCTATCTTTCGCAGCGAGTCATCATCATGTCACCACGACCCGGAACAATTGCGCACGAGATACAGATCCCTTTCGAGTACCCGCGTAAACCCGAACTGCGTTACAGCACCGAATTCGCTCAGTTGTGTGGGCACATTGCTGCGATGATGAGAGAAATGCAGACATCATGACTTTTAAGACTCGCCTGCAGAAGATCATTGCTCGTTACTTCGGCCCAGCCGTTGTGTTTGCACTATTTATATTTGCTTGGTACGCGCTCGCCTATGGCTTAGAGAATAATTTCTCTCCAGCGTCCAATACACCGATGATCATTCCACCGCCCCATCGTCTTTTTGAAGACATTCATGGCATTGTGCGTACCAAAATTTTTATTGCATTTTGGATATCACTGAAAACGTCGCTTGTCGGATTAACCATCTCTATTTGCTTCGGTCTCACACTTGGAGTTTTGATGGCTCAAGCCAAATGGCTAGAGCGTTCACTTTGGCCCTACCTCATCGGCCTACAAGTCACGCCAATCATCGCAATTGTTCCACTCATGATCAAACTCGTGGGATCTAACTTTGCAGCAAGAGTGCTCGTCACGGTGATCATCTCACTCTTCCCCATCGTCTCCAACACACTGTTTGGCATCCAATCAACGCCCAAAAATATGCACGATCTCTTTACATTGCATAAATCGAGTCGCGCTACTCGCCTATTCAAACTTCAGTTGCCAGCGGCGAGCCCCGCAATATTTAATGGTTTGCGCATTTCAGCTGGCCTCGCCGTCATTGGTGCCATAGTTGGCGACTTTTTCTTTGCAAAAGGTGACCCCGGTCTCGGCAAGCTCATCACGCAATTCTTTTTGAACAGCCAAGCAGGCCCGATGTTTGTCACAGCGTTGGCTGCAACTCTTTTGGGACTTATGCTTTTTATTGCATTCGGACGCCTCAACACGTGGGTTGTTGGCAGATGGTACGAAGGTTCAATTTCACAATGACAATGGAGAACAGAGCACTATGAGCAAGAGAAACACGACAATTGGTACAGCAATCGCCATATCTACTTCATTGTTGAGCCTGAGTGCCTGCGCTACCAGCGACTCTGCATCTTCAGATACAACTGCCGCAGCAGCGACTGCCACCGGAGTTTCACTTGCGGACGTTTGTCCTTCAACAATTGTTGTTCAGACCGACTGGTTTCCTGAGTCAGAGCACGGTGGCATCTATCAACTCATGGGTGATGACGCCGTCGCATCAAAAGATACGGGTGCGGTAATTGGATCACTTGTTGTGAACGGAGAACCAACTGGTGTCAATCTTGAAATTCGTGCAGGTGGACCATTTCTAGAATCCCCAGTTGTCACAGAGATGTATCAAGACAATGCAATTACCTTTGGTTACGTGGGCACCGACGTGGCAATTACTCGATACACAGACGCCCCAACGCTCGCGGTATTTAACGCTCTCAACATCAATCCACAGGTTTTGCTCTGGGACGCAACAAAGCATCCAGATGCCAAGACCATTGCTGATGCCGCCAAGACAATCAAGTCCTTTTATGTCTACGGAGATCCAGCCTGGATGCGATATTTTGCAGCGCAGGGCCTTATCCAACAGGATCAGGTTGACTCCAACTACAAAGGCAACTTGTTGCTCTCTACAGACGATGCTGCGCACCAAGGTTTTGCAACATCAGAACCGTACAAATATGCAAATCTTGAAAGCGGTGCAATCACAACCGGCTACCAACTCATTCATGATGCAGGTTGGAACTCGTACGCACAAAACTTGGCTATTCGCAAAGATCGCCTCGAAGAGCTTCGCCCATGTCTTGAAAAGATTGTCCCAGTGTTTCAACAGGCTCAACTTGACTACATTGCTGATCCAACCCGAGCAAACCCAATCATCCTCTCAACCGTTGCTACATACGACAGCTGGTGGACACAAAGCGAAGGCGACGTTGCCAACGGTGCTGCAGCTCAAAAGGAAATGGGAATTGTCGGCAACGGCGAGACACCAACTTTTGGTGATCTAGAAGAGGCTCGAGTAAATGACTTCATCGCCAAGGCAACACCAATCTTGCGCGAACAAGGCCTCGAGATTGCCGACATCACTGCAGGCGACATTACCGACAACACATTCCTGGATACTGCAATCACCTTCCAGGGGTAGTTGAATCAGGCGTCTTTGACGCTCCACTTACGCTGAGCCACTGGATCTTTATCGCTCCAAGGGAAATTGATCCATTGGTCAGTGTGTTTCCACACGTAGTCACACTTGATGATGGATTGTGACTTCTCGTACAAAACGGCAAGACGAGTATCTGCTAATTGACCCTTGCAGAACTCAAGTACGTGCTTCAACGTATGGCCAGTGTCGGCGACATCGTCAACGATCAACACTTTGGAGTCTTTCAAGTCGACGAGACTTGGCACGGGCGGAAGGATCATTGGCACTGCAAGCCGCTCATTGACGCCGGTATAAAACTCGACGTTCATGGTGTACGTGTTCTTTACAGAAAGCGCATAGCCAAGAGCGCCTGCCGCAAGCAGTCCACCGCGAGCAATGGCAAGAATAATGTCGGGCTCGTAGCCACTCTTGGCCACCATGACTGCAAGTTCGCGACTCGCGACACCGAAGGACTCCCACGTCATTATTTCTCGTTCTTCGCTCAACTCGACCCCTTTATTGCATCTCGTGAAACCATCAATCTAGTTCATTAGTCGGCTACATACGGGCAGTGACGACATCCGCTCTCGCAGCAATAATTTCGCGACGCCAAAAACTCTGCAGTCATCACCGAGAGCCCCGAGACCGGATCTTGGTAGCAAGGCAAACGGGCAGCAACAGCTGTGGCATGGCGGCTCATGATTTCCGCAAAGCGAGGGTGTGTCCCCTGCAGACGGCGAAGTATTGGCGTATTGAGATAATCCTCCCTGAGAACTGGGGGTGTCATAACGCCTCGAGCATGGCCCAAAACTGTGGCCAGCTTTTACTCACAACGTGCGGTTCGCCGATGATCACTCCGGGCAGTTTGAGTCCAGCAACACCGAATGCCATCGCTAATCGGTGATCATGATGTGTGTCACATCGACCCGAATGCAGCGACTGGGGCGAGATTTGAAGTCCGTCAGCGTGTTCAACAACATTTGCGCCCAGGACACGCATCTCACGAGCAAGATCTCCAATGCGATCACTTTCTTTATTGCGAATAAAGCCAACGCCCCGAATACGTGTAGGTGATTCCGCGAACATTGCAACTATTGCGAGCGTTGGCACAAGATCCGATATCTCTGACATGTCGATGTCAACACCTTGCAATGGGGTGTTTACATCGCGACTAATGGTGGTGCCTGTTTGGTCTACCAAAGTCTCACAACCCAACTGTCGCAGGACATCTATAAATCGACTATCTCCCTGCAACATGTTTGACCGCATACCTTCTACACGTACGCGGCCGCCCACCACTGCGGCAGCAGCGAAAGGGTACGAGGCAGCACTTGCGTCGGGCTCGACGACGAACTTGCAACCCACATAACCTCCACCATCAATCTCAATAATCCGATTATCTGTAATACGCACAGTTGCACCAAACGATCTCATCACTGATGCAGACATTGCGATATACGGAAGCGAGATGACATTTCCAGTCAGCTCAATCATCAATCCATGTTCCAACATGGGCGCTATGAGCATCAACGATGTCACAAATTGTGATGAAGTATCACCAGCAACTTGAACTGACCGAGAGTAAGACTCTGCGCGCTGAACCGTAACGGGTAGACAATATTGCTCGTTCTGCCACGCAACACCCGCGCCTAGTTGTTCTAACGAGAGATGCAAATCCTTCATCGGTCGACTGCGCAATGAATCATTACCCGTCACCGTCATTGGGCCACGGCGCAATGCGCCAATAGCGGTGAGAAAACGAGCCGTGGTTCCAGCCAGGTTGGCATCAACAGTGATCGCATCCAAACAATCCAAATCAATCGCACCATCAACGCGGGCATCTGCACCATTAAGCGAAATGCTTGTGCCGAGCATCATCAGACCCTGCAACATCGCTTGCGTGTCATCACCATCCGACAATCCGCTGATCGTCGATTCGCCACGTGCTAGCGCCGCACAGATCAGAGCGCGATGTGCAATTGATTTAGATCCCGGAACGGTAGCGACTGCGTCCAGCGTTCCACTTTTAACAACTACTGCATAGTCGCTTTGTTGCGTCATGAAATCTGTTGCAAGATCGGTCTAAACCCACGAGCAATCAGACCACCACGAAACACATCTTGACTAGATTGCTCGACCACAAGCACGAGGACACCCCGTTCGCCCTCCACCGAGTGAGCAACTTCAAAGTTTGCAATGTTGACACCGAGTTCAGCGGCCAAAGTAAAGATTTCTGCGGCTGCTCCAGATCTGTCAGGAATAGGAACTCTGACTTCCACAACATCCATCAAATCACGAACACGACTTGGCAAATTAGATCGCGCAATGCGAGATTGCTGCAAACGCTTCATCAATTCTTTGGAATCACCTTGCTCAACAATCCGCTTCATATGGGCAAGACCGTCAATCAGCCCATCCAGTGCAATCACGATTGCATCTCGGTTCTCTTTGCAGATGTCGATCCAGATAGCAGGATGCCCAGATGCAACTCGGGTCATATCCCTAAAACCACCTGCGGCCAGACGCAAAACTGCAACATGCTCCTCCGACCTCTCGCTTGCTAGTCCCATTAACGCTGCTGCAGTTAAGTGTGGAAGGTGGCTCACAATTGCAACCAGTTGGTCATGTCGCTGTGGATCAAGTACCACAATTTCGGAACCGAGTTCGGTCACAACTCCAGCAACTTGTTCGAAGTTACTGTCAGAAATTCCTACAGAGGGCGTCAATACCCAAACAGCACTCTCAAATAATTTGGCATCTGCACCGGCCAGCCCAATGAGCTCACTACCAGCCATAGGGTGTCCACCAATAAATCGAGGGTCGTTGATCTGTCCAACAAGATGGGCCTTTACACCGCCTACGTCAGTAACCAAACCAGTTGTTTCGGTTAACGCTCGAACTACCTGCTCTGCAATAGAAGACACTGGTGTCGCAACGAACGTGATGTCTGCATCCCTGTCCACACCAATCTGATGAATGATTCCCAGTGAAAGTGCTTGGCGTTCAATATCGCCAACAGAGTCACAACCGGTGACGTGCCATCCTCTGCTAATTAGCGCAAGCCCTAGCGATCCACCTATCAAGCCAAGACCGAAGACATTCGCACGTTTTTGCGTCACAATTGACAATTCTACTCGTGGGTTACTGAGCAACCGATTCAATTAACAGTTTGACCTCTGCATTTGTCAGATGCCTCCACTGACCAGGTAACAAGTGCCTGTCCACAATTGGGCCTATGCGAACGCGAACTAGTCGTGCGACTGGATATCCAACTTCTTCACACATGCGACGAATTTGTCGGTTTCTTCCCTCATGAATCACCACGCGCAATACACCTGGTTGCAACTGACTCACATCAGCGGGTGCGGTCAATCCGTCATCCAACTCGATGCCATTTCGCATCCGACTCAAGGCAGTGTTGTTCACGCCTGCAGCAGAACACTCCACATGTACGAGATATTCCTTTTCCAATCCAAAACTTGGGTGTGTGATGCGATTCGTCAACTCTCCATCGTTTGTCAACAACAACAAACCCTCAGAGTCGGCATCAAGGCGTCCAACGGGAAATACCCGAGGCTCTATCGGAACAAGATCGACAACGGTCTCACGGCCGTGCGTATCAATGGCCGTTGAGATTACATCCACCGGCTTGTTGAGCAAGTAATAGACAACATCGGGGCGCACACCCACTGGCGCACCATCGATTTCAATCAGATCAACCTCTACATCGACCCTGCGTCCCAACACTGCAACCGTGCCATTCACCGTCACTCGTTCGTCGGCGATCAACTCTTCACATGCGCGACGACTGCCCCAACCATGGCGAGCCAACACTTTTTGCAAGCGCTCACCTTCAAACAACTGATCGTCGCCTCCCGGCGTTGATGGACTAATAGCTACCCCTCAACTTCGTTTCGACTCGCACCCATTGGATTGGTCGGAACAATTCTCAAACCCTGTTCGAGAGCCTCAACGACTTCGGCAGGCGGAACAAAATCGGCGATCGGTGGTAATGAAGCCAGCGAGTCAAGACCCAGTCGCTCAAGAAACATTGCAGTTGTTCCAAACAAAATCGCTTGACCTGGTCCGTCATCGCGAGACACTTCAGTGATGTAACCGCGAGCTTGCAACGTGCGCATCACTGCATCGGGATCAACTCCACGAATCGATGCAACCTGCTGGCGCGACAAGGGCTGCTTGTACGCAATGATCGCCAGAGTTTCGAGAGCAGCAGACGAAATGCGGGCTTGCTGGCTATCGAGCACAAATCTTTCTACATATGCCGAAACATCTGGGTGCGACTGAAAGCGGTATCCGCCTGCAACCTTGACCAATTGAAAACCATGTCCGGCTTCGGCATATGCCATTGACAACCTCTCACATAAACCTTCTACAACGGCAAGAGGTTGCTCAAGCAATTGAGCCAGCAATGTTGGGTCGACGGGCTCCATCGCGACCAACAAAATCCCTTCCAACGCACGCACTACCTCGGCACTGATCTGCGTTTCTTCATCTGACATTTCTAAAACCTTTCATTACGAATCATCCTTCGTAGTCATCAATATTGAATACAGCTTCGAACCCAATGTCATTGCCACCTGTCCACAGCACTTGAATGTCGCCAAATTTGTCACTCTGCTCGAGATCAACTCGGCCTTGCTTGTACAACTCGAGAATCGCCAAAAACCGACAAACGACTTCAATACGATCGTGGATTGCTTCGGTGAGTTGCGCAAACGTGATTCGTCCAAGACTTGGCAAGACATCCAGCAACTCCATCAGTGCGTCGGCCACGCTTGCTCGAATAGGAGCGACGTGAAACAAGTCGATAGTTGTTGGTGGCTTCGGCTGAACTGCACGGATAAATGCGCGCTGTAATCTCACCGGACTCACACCTTCCAAAAGATCGGGCATCAACTCCGCAAAGCGCTCATCAGGGCCAGCCATGCGGGCGAAGCTCAAACCTGCTTTTTCAACCAAATTGCTGAACACACTGGCAACATCCTTAAACGTCTTGCAATCCAGCAAACGAGCGAGCAGCAAATCACGTTCTTCCCACAGGGCAAGTTCCTCGTCTAGATCCATGTCAGCCTTACCTGGCAGTAGTCGACGAGTCTTCAGTTCGACAAGTGTCGCAGCGATCAACAAAAATTCGGTGGCAATCTCGAGATCAAAGGTCTGCATCTTTTGCACTTCAACCAAATATGCCTCAACAATTCGCAACAACGAAACCTCATGAATATCCACCTCCTCTTGCAAGATGAGATGCAGAAGCAAATCAAATGGGCCATCAAAGACCGGAGTGTTCACTTCATACGCCATCGCGGTCAAGGTTATATCAAACAGGCCTTTGCATGATTGTTTGCACTAGCGTTGTGACGTGGCCAGAGTCCTTTCCTGCATCCAACCGACTGGCGAAGTCCATCTCGGCAATTATTTAGGTGCACTTCGCAATTGGGTCTCGGGTCAGCACAACAACGACGTCTTTCACGGCATTGTCGACCTGCACGCACTCACCATCACCGATACCCCTGGCGTGCTTGGTAAGCAAACGCTGCAATTAGCAGCGATCTTGTTTGCCGTAGGACTTGACCCTCGGATAGCGACTGTTTTCGTGCAAAGTCATATCCCCGAACACAGTCAATTGGGCTGGATCATGGAATGCACAGTGAGTTTCGGCGAACTCAGTCGGATGACGCAATTCAAAGATAAATCTGCCAAACGAGAAGCCGATTTCGTATCTGCAGGACTCTTCACCTACCCCGCTCTGCAGGCTGCAGATATTCTGCTCTACGATGCGGCCGAGGTGCCTGTTGGCGATGACCAACGTCAGCACATTGAGATCACCCGTGACATTGCTCTTCGCTTCAACCATCGTTTCGGTGACACATTTGTTGTTCCAAAAGCGGTGACTCCACCGACCGGTGCACGAGTGATGGATCTGCAAGAACCAACCAACAAGATGAGCAAGTCAGGTGACGGCGAA
>JBJOEQ010000121.1:0-2988 GCA_046049195.1 Actinomycetota bacterium
TCTGGTGAAGTGCTCGAGTTGGCTATCGATCAAGATGGCGCAGTAATCATCTAGAGATTTGGATCGACGAGCACTCGACCTTGCATCTTGCCCGCAAGAATATTGTCGAGTTGTGCAGGAAGTTCTGCAAGGCCAATTACTTGCGCGTGTTCGGTGTCGAGCCACGATGGTCGCAAGTCGGTCGCAATGCGTGTCCACATTGCGCGACGGATGGCGATGGGTGTTTGCACGCTGTCAATACCGAGCAGATTGACGCCTCGCAAGATAAATGGCAGCACTGTCGTTGCTAATCCATTGCCACCAGTAAGACCGCTTGCCGCAACCGATGCTCCGTAATTGAGAGTCCGTAACACGTAGGCGAGTGTTGATCCGCCAACACAGTCGACTGATCCTGCCCATCGCTCGCGTTCGAGTGGTTTTGGCGACTCTGCGCTGGTTTCTGCGCGCAAAATAATGTCACTTGCGCCAATCGACTTCAACCAATCGCTCGATGCTGCCTTGCCGGTAGACGCAACTACTTCATAGCCGCGTGCTGCCAACATGCCAACAGCAACTGAACCAACGCCTCCTGTGGCGCCAGTAACTAAAACCGGGCCCGAGCCAACGATGAGACCAGCGCGCTCGAGTGCATCAACCGAGAGCGCGGCAGTAAAGCCAGCAGTTCCGATCATCATCGCAGTGCGAGTGGTCATGCCTGTTGGCACTGCAACCAACCATTGCGCTGGTATGCGAGCAAGAGCGCTGTATCCGCCATGGCGCGCAACACCGATGTCGTAACCATGAGCGATGACCTGATCGCCAACTAGAAAGTCTGGGCTTGCCGACTCAACAACGGTGCCCGCAAGATCAACGCCCGCAATCAACGGATCGATGCGTGCAACTCGACCCTTTTCGCTTGTGGCTAGACCGTCTTTGTAATTGATGCAGGAGTACTCCACGGCAATTAACACATCGCCTTCACCCAGATCGTCTACCGACACGTCGTTGATCTGTTGCGTCCATATGTCGTTGATCTTGCCGACAATAAATGCTCGAGATGTTGTTGGGTTTCTCATGTGGGGTGCTTCCTGGCATTAGGAATGCCATGTGGGAACAGTTTAAGCGGAGAAATTGAGGGGACATAACCGTGTAACACCCATTGTGCAAACTTCAATTTGTACGTAGTTGGCGTACACATGCAATTCAACTTACATATTTTCCCACAGTAGCCGTAGGCCACAGTCAGATTCCCTAGTTGAAATGAGGAGCACAAGATGAGCGAAACGAATCAATCCCAACAACCACTGGTGATCAGTTGCGACACCTGCGTCATGCAAAAGACATCGGCATGCGACGACTGTTTGATGTCATTTTTGTGTGGCGACCCGCATGAAACAGCCGTTGTCTTTGATCTTGCCGAGCAGCGGGCAGTTCGTCTGCTCGCAAATGCCGGAATGGTGCCTACGCTTCGGCATCGTGCGGTTATCTAAAAAATCACCCAAGTTTGACCTTGCCGACCGCGCTGCCTGCGTGACCTACACCGATCACATACTGTCCATCGGAACATCTGGCGGGTTGGACCGCGTTGGTGTTGCTCCAGCACAAGTGATGCGACGGGCACACCAAGCACTTGTCGAGCGCAAGGCAGCGGGTTTGCACGACACAATGCAGTTCACGTATCGCAATCCCGCAAGATCAACCGATCCTCAATCGGCTGTCGCTGATGCCAAAGCAATGATTGTTGGTGCGTACTCGTATGCGTCTCCGTTGCCAGACCCACAGTCGCATCCAAGCGCGCGTGTCGCGCGATATGCATGGACAGAATATTACGAATCGCTCAAAGTCGGATTGTTCGCGATGCGAGACGAGTTGCGTGCAGATGGCTTTAAGGCAGTTGTGTTTGCCGATGACAACTCGATGGTTGATCGCGAGGCCGCGTACTTGGCGGGTCTAGGTTGGTTTGGCAAAAATGCAAATGTACTCATTGAAGGTGCCGGCAGTTTCTTTGTGTTGGGCAGCGTGATCACGACTGCACCGCTCATAATTAATGACCAACCAGTTGCCGACGGATGTGGTGCGTGTCGGCGATGTATCGATGCTTGTCCGACGGGTGCGATTATCGAGCCAGGCACCGTTGACGCTGCCAAATGTCTTGCGTGGCTGATTCAAAAACCAGGCATCTTCGATCGCAGATATAGAGAGGCCTTGGGCGACCGAATCTATGGATGCGATGATTGCCAGGAAGTGTGTCCACCGACAATTCGGTTGAGTTTGTCAAAACCGCTTCGAGAAGATGCACGGCCATGGATCAATGTGCTTGAGTTGCTCGACATGGACGACGAAACACTGCTCGCACGTGTTGACCAGTGGTACATCTCCGAGCGCAACCCAGATTGGGTGCGACGCAACGCATTGCTTGTACTTGGCAACGTTGGCGAAGGCACTGATACAAGAGTGGCGAGCGCAATCGCTCGATTTATTGAGCATCCAGACCCGATGTTGCGTGCCCACGCGGTGTGGTCGGCTGCACGACTCAACTTATTCAGTTTGATTCCCATGCACGACACAGCACCATTGGTGATTGACGAATTGCAAAACTTGCCGTTGGCTCGACAACAGGCGATCTAGATTGGGTGTTGCTACACCATGAAACATTTACTTGTCACCAATGATTTCCCTCCAAAGGTAGGTGGAATCCAAAACTTGTTGTGGGAGTGGTGGAGGCGTTTGCCGCCAGATTCGTTTGCGGTATTGACATCGCCACATGCCGGTGCCGAAAGTTTTGATGCCGCTCAGACGTTTGAGATCAGACGAGTGCGCGAGCCATGGTTATTGCCGCATCCGCTTATGGTGAGGCGCATAAATAAAATGGCTCGAGAGATCGGTGCCGACTTTGTTGTGCTCGACCCTGCAGTGCCTCTTGGCATTGTTGGGCCAAGACTCGAGTTGCCCTACATGGTCGTGTTGCATGGGGCAGAAGTGACGGTTCCAGGAAGATTGCCATTGTCG
>JBJOEQ010000122.1:0-3828 GCA_046049195.1 Actinomycetota bacterium
CAGCGATACGAAAGACAAGAATTCGTTCAAAAGGTTCGTCGGCATATTGCGGATAACGCTGAGCAAGCAACGACGAAAGTGCTGCAGCACGCGAATTTTGTGATTCACCTTGCCATTCCAAGTGTGCGCGCACCCACCACAACTGACCCCAATCGACGTCGTCCCATTTGTCAACAAGCAAAGTGGCGCGCGGATCAATCTCTAGGTTTGACTTGCGTTGCAACTTGGTCGAGGTCTTGGGTTTGACCCGGTCGATAGGAATACCCAGGTAACCATCTTCGTCGATGGCGTATACAGCGGGAACTGAATCAATCCCGCGTTCAGGATGGAGTGTGGAACAGGTGCCGTGGGTGTGCATCTTCAACCGGCGTAATGCCTCGTCGACGTCAAGTTTCATTTGTCCATTCTCTCCACGTGTGGGGTCGAGCCGTATCTAGTTAGAAATTGTCGCTCAGCCCATAATGTATCATGCGTGATATATCCAGCAAGACCGGGTTTTACCGTAACCATGATGAGTGAGGTCGTCAAATGAATCCAGCCAATTGGGTGGCACGTCATGGTCGCCGTATCCCTGATGCTCCCGCCATCGCCGATGGTGAAAACATTCATGCAACTTGGAGTCAATTCGCATCCCGAATTGCGAACATAGCCAGCGGTTTGACGAACGATTTTGACTTGCAAGTGGGAGATCGTGTCGCCATTGTGATGAGCAATCGTCCCGAATATCTTGAAACACAATTTGGCGTCTGGCATGCGGGACTTGTGGTTGTGCCTGTCAACGCGCGTCTTCATCGCGAAGAGATTTCGTACATTCTTGAACACAGTGGATGTTCGGTAGTAGTAACAGATGAAGATCATCGCAATGATGTTGAATCCCTGCTCGGAGTCGTGAAAACTTTAAAGTCGGTAGTAGTTGCCCCGAGCGAGCTTTGGAATCGCATTCGTTCTGCTGCGCCGATGCGAATGGTGGATCGTCATCCACATGACCCTGCCTGGCTGTTCTATACGAGCGGTACGACGGGTCGTCCTAAGGGGGCGACGCTGACGTTTCGCAACCTGTTGATGATGAGTCTCAGCTACTTTGCAGACATTGATGAACTCACGCATCATGACGCTGTGTTGCATGCAGCTCCTTTGTCGCATGGATCGGGACTTTACGGTTTGCCTCATGTGGCTCGTGGGGCCGTCAGCGTTCTCCCACATTCTGGTGGAGTTGATGGTGATGAGATTGCATCGCTGATCCGTCGTTGGGCCGGTGTCTCATTTTTTGCGGCCCCAACAATGGTGAAGCGTCTTGCAAATGAACCAGCCATCACAGGGTCAGACCTGTCGAATCTAAAGACCATTATTTACGGTGGTGCACCGATGTATTTGGCGGACCTGGAAGAGGCGCTTCATGTCTTTGGTCAACGTCTTGCTCAGATTTATGGACAAGGCGAAACTCCGATGACTATCACGGGTTTATCAAAAGCGGAACATGATGATCAGGGAGATTCACGCTGGCACGAACGCATTCAAAGTGTTGGACTTCCACGCACAGATGTTGAAGTACGCGTTGTTGATGAGGATGATAACGAACTTCCGGTTGGCGAAATCGGAGAGGTGATTGTACGTGGCGATGTAGTGATGGCTGGTTATTGGAATCAACCAGAAGCAACAGCAGAAACGCTGCGTAATGGATGGTTGCATACAGGCGACATGGGTAGTTTTGACGAAGAAGGCTTTCTTACTTTAAAGGACCGGTCAAAGGACCTGATTATCAGTGGCGGCATGAACATATATCCACGTGAAGTTGAGGAAGTGTTACTACAACATCCGTCTGTTCAGGCAGTTGCAGTCGTCGGGAAGCAAGATTCTGAGTGGGGAGAGGCAGTCATTGCGTTTATTGTCACTGACAGCAATATCGTGCCAACGTTTGAGGAACTTGACCAAATGTGTCTCGACCGCATCGCGCGTTACAAGCGTCCAAAGGAATATCGATTCGTTTCGTCGCTTCCGACCAACAACTACGGAAAAGTAGTGAAGAGAGAATTAAGAGAAATCCTCGCTGCTGAAACGAATTAATTAGTTTTCGTTCAAGATTTGAACAAGTCTCTGCAACTCATCGCGAAGACGCGTAATCTCAGAAGTCTTCATAGCGGTTTTCTTGCGAACCACATCTCGGATAGGGCCTCCCGAGGCCTTCAGGTTCTGCCCTGACTTAGTGAGTTCTACAATCACTGCGCGGGCATCTTCGGGGTCGTTAACGCGGCGTGCCAATCCAGCCTGCTCGAGACGGTCAATGATGGGCGACACAGCGTGACTTGCCAGATTAAGAGCATCAGCTATCTCGCCAAGTCGAATGGAACCCTTTTCCCAAAGGACCAGAAGAGCCAAATACTGGGGGTAGGTAATGCCTAATTCTTCAAGTAACGGTCGGTACAGACGGGTCATCGCTGTACTAGCGGCATAGAGGGAGAAACAGAGTTGCTGATCAAGGTGGCCAAAGGCGTCGCTGGCTACAAGTTTGGAACTTTTGAACATTTGCAAATTATATCAGACATGATATAGTTATTTTATATCACGTCTGATATACCTGCTAACTAGCAGTTCAAATAATTCATTAGGGGGAAATGATGAGTAGTGAAATGAAACTTGCGTTGTATTTGCCGAACTTCCGTGATGCTGTAACTGTGAAGGAACTCGAAGATCTCACCCAAGCGGCTGAGGATCATAATTTCGATTCCGTGTGGACATTGGACCGCATTGTGGTTCCTGAGGCGTCTGATCAGGGAAAGTTGACCTATCCATTCGGGATGATGGAGCAGTTTCCACTGCAGATGCCGGTATCGGCTCGCGGCCAGTGGTTGCATGGCATGCCACTCATTCCATGGCTAGCAGCAAAAACAAAGAAGGTCCGAATCGGTATGAGCATTATTGATACGCCGTACCGTTCACCAGGGGTTCTAGCTGGAGAGATCGCAACGGTCGACCACTTGTCAAATGGTCGTGTGAATGTTG
Organism: Actinomycetota bacterium; assembly: GCA_046049195.1. Taxonomy (GTDB): domain Bacteria; phylum Actinomycetota; class Acidimicrobiia; order Acidimicrobiales; family Ilumatobacteraceae; genus UBA3006. The sequence goes on from JBJOEQ010000122.1 coordinate 3,001, forward strand.
GCGTTGGCTCTGGCTGGATGCCAGAAGAATTCGCAGCAGCGAGTGTTTCGCACATCTTCCCAAAGCGTCATAAGCATGTGCGCGAGACAATTGAAATTATGCAGGGCATTTGGACGAACGAATTGTTCGAGTACCACGGCGAATTTGCTGATTTCGATTCATGTGGTTTTGGTGCAAAGCCATTGCAGAAACCAGGACCTCCTATCTATTTCAGTGGATTAAAGGATCCAAAACGATCCGCAAGTCGTATTGCAAAGTACGGCCTCTCGGGTTGGATCGGAATTCAGGATTCACCTGACGACATCGCCCACTGGCGGAATGAAATTGAACGCGAGTTGGAAGAATTGGGAAGCGATCGCAATCTCAATGACGGTTTCGATATGTGCAGCATGATCTGGTTCACAATTACTGATGAACCTACCGACCAGACTCCTAATCGCAAGTTAAGTAATTACCTTGTGGGTACGGCTGAGCAGATCACAGAAAACCTTATTGCGTACAAGAAAGCTGGAATGACGATGCCTTTAATATGGCCGCCGTTCGCAGGTGTTCCTGTATCAAAGACATTGGAAGATCTCAATCAATTGGTTGAGGAAATCATGCCAAAGGTAAACGCAAGCTGAGACTGAATACTCAATAAAAAGGGCCCTCGACGTGGAAGTTTTGCATCGAGGGCCCTTTTGCATTTTCCAAAGAGCTGTAATGAATAGTCTTTCATCTATCAATTAGTACGATTTTGGTACGACCTCGTGAGCGCTCAAACGGAAATCAGGGGACAGACGGGACGTTGAACACTGAACTTGAGTGACGAAATGGCTTATTTAGGCC
>JBJOEQ010000123.1:0-5532 GCA_046049195.1 Actinomycetota bacterium
CACCGTGGTGTGCAGCGATTGATACAAATTGAATTTTGGCATTGCAATGTAATCTTTGAACCTGCCAACAACCGGTTTCCAGTGACCGTGAATGCAGCCAAGCACCCCATAACAATCCTTCACCGAATCGACAACAATTCGAATCGCCATCAGGTCGAAGATCTCGTCGAAACCACGACCCTTCTGCATCATTTTTTCGTACAGGCTCCACAGGTGTTTACCGCGCGACGTCAACTCTGCTTCAATCTGTACTTCTTTGAGCCACACACCCACCTGACCCAGGGCCTTGGCAAGAAAAATATCGCGCTCTGGAGCACGAGTGGAAACAAGATATTCAAGTTCGGCGTAACGCTTTGGGTACAGCGCTGCAAACGAGAGGTCTTCAAGTTGCTGTTTTACTTCTTGCATACCCAATCTGTGTGCAAGAGGTGCGTAGATATCAAGTGTCTCTTGTGCAACGCGGCGCTGCTTGTCGAGCGGTGCTGAAGCAATGGTGCGCATGTTGTGCAAACGATCCGCCAACTTAATAATCAAAACGCGCATATCCTTTGCCATTGCAACAAGCAATTTGCGCATGGTTGCTGCTTGCTGTGCTTCTCGAGAATCAAACTGCAGCCGTTCAAGTTTGGTGAGACCATCTACGATCCCTGCAATTTCTGCGCCAAATGTCGACTCAACATCAGCAAGCGTAATTTCGGTGTCTTCAACGGCATCGTGCAACAAAGCCGCAACGAGAGAGACATCATCGAGTCCGATCTCTGCAACGATGCGAGCAACGGCAATCGGATGACTGATGTAGCCCTCTCCACTCATTCGCGACTGATGTTGATGCGCTGCACGCGCCATTTCGTATGCCGCGGTAATTTGAGAAACAGAGCCTTTTGGATGCCTGCTTCGGTAGGCCGACAATAACGGGACGAGTTCTTCAACTACCACCGATTGATTGCGCCGCCAGGGCAAGACGCGAGACGTTGCGCTCATCTGTTGCCCACGAGGGGCACTAGTCCCTGACCCATGCCTTCCAGTGTATGGGAAGGACTAACGACGACGATTTTTGCGCGGGCGTGGCGGATGCGACAGGACCGAACTTGCCAAAACGGTTTCACGCTCAATGTCAGATTGTGTGCTTGTTGTTGAAGCATCACCCTGGGTGCGAGTAACAACCTTCTTAGACGTTGCTCCAAGCCGAGCCATTTCTTCTCCAAGGCGAAGATTTCCCTGCAGCGAACGAAACTTGAGTTCGCGACCCTTGAACAGCGCCAAGAGCGGTGTTGCGATATAGATCGACGAATAAGCACCGAGCAGCATACCGACCAACAGTGCTAGCGCAAATTCTTGCAATGCAATTGCGCCCATGATCCACGAACCAAGCACCAACAAAGAGAGCACTGGCAGCACTGCTGCAAGTGAAGTGTTAATCGAACGCATCAGAACCTGATTCATTGACACGTTGATGATGTCGCCATACGACACCTTGGATGCCGAGTAGCGGGTGGTGTTCTCGTGCACTTTGTCGAACACAACGATGGTGTCGTACAACGAGAAGCCAAGAATTGTCAAAAACGCGATCACTGTTGCAGGAGTGACCGAAAACCCAAATACTGCATAAACACCAACCGAGATCAAGACGTCATGCATCATTGCAAGAATTGCGGCTATCGCCATCTTCCATTCGAAACGCCATGCGATATACATCGACACAATCACAAAGAAAGTTAACAACGCGCGCACTGCCTTTTCGGTAATGTTTCGTCCCCATGACGAGCTCACTGACGCAACGCTCACTTCTTGCAACTCGACACCAGCTTTTACGCTCAATGCAGCCTGCACCACCGTACGAGTCTCGGTCGAAATCTCGCCTACCTGAGCACGGATTCGTTGGCCTTCGGCACCGTTGAGTATTTGAATTTTTGCGTCTCCAGTTGAAATGTCGTTTGCATCCAAAATTACGCGCACATCCTCAATCGTGATCGTGCTAGCAGGCACTTCCCATGCAACACCACCCTTGAAATCAATACCCAAGTTGAGACCTTGTGCAAACAGCGAAACAACTGTTACAACGACGAATGCAATCGAGATTCCAAAACCCCACCAACGCCGCCCAACAAAGTTGAACGTGGTCTCTCCGCGATACAACCTGCCGATCATTCCGTTCATTGCGCACTCGATTCCGGCAATGCAACGCCCAATATTTTGCGACCCTGCAGAAACTTGCTACGTGCTAGCAACAGCACTGCTGGTCTTGTGAAGAAGTAAGAAACAATCACGTCGCACAATGTAGAGAGCCCAAGGAAAAATGCAAAACCACGCACCGACCCGACGGTTAGCCACCACAGCACAATTGCTCCCAAGAATGACACGGTGTCTGCAGCCAAAATAGTGCGCCATGCAAGCGAAAAGCTTCGTTGTGCAGAACTGCGCAACGACTTGCCAGCATGGAGTTCATCTTTGATTCGTTCGAAGAACACCACGTACGAGTCGACAGTTACACCAATAGACACGATGATGCCGGCAACTCCAGAAAGTGTGAGCGCAAGTCCATTTGAGCGGGAGATAAATGCAATGATGCTCCACAACAGCGCGCTCGACACCATGAGTCCACCGATCACGACGATGGTCAACATGCGGTAATACACGAAGAAGAACGCCATTACCAAGAGCACACCGATGAGACCAGAGATGATTGCTGCACGCAATGAGTCTTTACCGAGAGTCGGAGAAACAGTTTGTACTGTTGCAACACCAAACTTGACAGGAACGGCACCAAACTCGAGAATCTTGGCAAGATCACGTGCTTCAGATTGCGAGAAGTCTCCACTGATCTGCACATTGCCACCCGTAAACACCGCTTCTTGCACTGTCGGCGCCGAAATCACTATTCCATCCAAAGCAATAGCAATGCGTGCCGTAGGGCAGGTTGCATCGCGATTAAAGCATCGAGTCGTCAGCGCATTCCACAGGTCTTCGCCTGCTGCACCTTTTCGTAATTCAACGGTGACCGTCCAGTTGCCGTTATTGATAACTGCCTGAGCGTTGTTGGTAAACACTTTGCCGGATGCTCCGGCAGGACCAACAAGATATGCCTCGCCGTTTTGACCGAGCAACACCGCATTGGCATATGGGTCGGTGGTGTCTTCGGAAACCGAAATATTTGATTCTGCTACTGCTGGCACGGTTGAGTCAGACGTCGCTGGCACGGTTGTGTCGGTGCCAGCAGGAATTGTCGTTGCAGCGCCCCTGCTTCGCACACTGCCAGGGCCACCTTCTGTTGCGGCAATGGTCGTGTCTACTACCGATGTTTCGCTTCCAGCGATAGTCGTATCTGTGCCTGGAAGCGTCGTCGCCGTGTCGGTGTTCAGAGTGCCTGCTTGCAACACTGGTCGCAACAACAACTCTCCCTGGCGGCCAATGATGTCAAGCGCCTTTTGCTGATCACTTACGCCGGGCAAGTTGACAACAATGTTGTCTCCTTGACGTGTGATCTCTGGCTCAGAAACTCCCAGCGAATTGACGCGCTGCTCAATAATCTCCACGGCTTGATTTAGAGCACTAGGTGTGAAGTCACCCTCTGGCTGCAACGTGACCGATGCGCCACCTTGCAAGTCGAGCCCAAGGGATGGCACATTGCCAGCAAAAAGATTGCCACCCAACAGCGAACCCACCAGCACCACAATGCCGATGAGAGAAAAATAGAGACGACGTGCCATACAAATAAAGACCCGCAAATGAATGCGCGGTGCTGACCTACTTCTTGTCGTTCTTGTCGGATGAGGACTGATCGGTTGAGCTTGGCGTTGAAACCTTTGTCGCTATGGCGCTGCGTGCCACGCGAATCTCTACCTTCTCTGCAATATCAAGCCAGACATAACCATCTTCGATTGCAGAGATAAAACCGTAGATGCCAGAAGCCAAAATGACTTCGTCACCCTCTTGCAGCGCGCTTTGCAAACTGCGTGTTTCTTTCTGACGCTTTCGCTGTGGGCGAAGTAAGAGAAAGTACATTGCACCAAAAATCAATACGAGCGGGAGGATCGACAGGATGCCCCCTCCTGAATTCGGTTCGGTTGTTGCGGCGCCAATTGTGGCAAAAAGACTATTGAACATAAGTCGTAACTCTATCGCTCCACCGAGCTAAGCCGCAGTGCCCCAGACAGCCAAAATCTCTTGCCGTAGTGCTTCAAAACGCCCAGCAATAATTGCATTTCGCATCTGATCCATCAGTGAGAGCGTCCATGCAATGTTATGAATTGACACCAGACGCGATGCCGTGGGTTCACCCACTTGAAAGAGATGCCTGATGTAACCGCGCGTATGGCGAGCACACACCGAGCACGAGCAAGTCGAATCGATTGGTTCGCTATTTAATGTGAACTCTGAGCGCTTCAAGTTGACACGACCCTGCGATGTAAGTGCTGTTCCATGCCTGCCAAGCCGAGTTTGTAAAACACAATCAAATTGATCGACACCCAAGTGCACTGCCTCGACCAACGATGCAGGATCTCCTACACCCATCAAGTAGCGAGGTCGATCAAGAGGCAGGTGCGCAAGCGCAGCCTCCAGTGCTGGCAACATTTCCTCACGCGACTCGCCAACCGACAATCCTCCGATGCCGTATCCATCAAAGTTGAGCTCTGCAGTGCGTGCTGCACTCTCTGCACGCAAGTGGACATCAATGCCACCCTGCACAATTCCAAACAACGATTGATCGGTGCGCGTGTGGGTTGCAACGGCGCGCTTCGCCCACGATGACGTGCGTTCGAGAGCGAGGCGCACCACATGTGCAGGAGAAGGAAGCGGCGGACAGACATCGAGAACCATTTGTATATCGGCGCCGAGTAATTGTTGCGTGTGCACTGCCGACTCTGGTGTGTAGCGATGACGCGAACCGTCGTATGTCGACTTAAACGTGACACCGTCGTCATCGACATCGGGATTGAGTGAGAACACTTGAAACCCGCCCGAGTCGGTGAGCGTCAAACCTTTCCATCCAGCAAATGCGCCAAGGCCACCCATTGCGCTGACGGTCTCTGCTCCTGGGCGCAACATCAGGTGGTAGGTGTTGCCAAGCACGATCTGTGCGCCTAAGTCTTCGTAGTCGGCAGCGCTCAAATATTTGATCGCGCCACGAGTACCCACCGGCATAAAACATGGTGTGGTGTACGAACCTCTGTGGGTTACGGCAGTTCCTGCACGTGCGTCGCCATCAACAGCATCTGTGGTGAACTGAACAGGAAACATTGTCTACACGGTAGTGGCACGTATTAGCCAGCAAGTTCCTAATCGATGTGACGGGCAAGCAACATTGCATCACCGAATGAAAGCATCCGATATTCACGAGCAATTGCCTCTTCGTAGAGTTTTCGCCACCGAGTGCCAACAAACGACTGAACCATCAGCAGCAGTGTTGTGCGCGGCATGTGGAAATTGGTCATCATCATGTCAACTACTTTCCACTCGAAACCCGGCGTAATGAACAGGTTGGTTCGTCCTTCCAACTGCCCAAACTTTGCAGCGCTCTCTAGCGCGCGCGTT
>JBJOEQ010000124.1:0-3835 GCA_046049195.1 Actinomycetota bacterium
TTATGCAACGCTTGCAGTTCTCCGTCCTCGGCCTGATACCCATCTGGGCAACCCAAACGAACATGCATGCCGAGTAGCGCCGATGTTTGTGCCAATGATCGAGCAACGTTGTTGTAGTCGCCTACGTAACACATAGTTTTGCCAACGAGATCTCCAAGTTGCTGCTGCATGGTCAGCACATCGGCCAAGCCCTGCAATGGGTGCTGCCTATCGCTCAACATGTTGACAACAGGTACGCTCGAAATATTGGCCATTCGCCTCACGATGCTGTGATCAAAAACTCGTGCAGCCAAAATGGCGTGATAACCACCCATCACCTTGGTGATGTCTTCAACGGTCTCACGAACATCCAGACCAACTTCTTCTCCGCGCGTATACACGGGGTGCCCGCCCAATTGCACGACAGCCATTTCCATACTGTGGCGAGTTCTGTTGGATGGTTTCTCGAAAATGAGCGCAGCGCCCAGACCGGCAAGTGGCCGACCGAGATCTTCGATACTGATCGTGCTCAGTTGCAACACTTTGCGCAAATCGTCTGCTGACAAATCCGTTGAGTTAATGAAGTGACGCAACGTCATGATTTACTCGCAATCTCGGCAAGTACCGAAGTGATGAGTTGTACAGCCGTAGCAATTTCTGAATCGAGAACGGTAATTGGTGGCGCCAGACGCAAAGCCGACGAGGTCACTGCATTGGTTACCAAACCACGGTCCAGCAGCATCGACTGAGCCAATTTTGCGTCGATTTCAGATTGCAGTTCGACGCCCAAGAGCAAGCCCCGACCACGGACCTCTACAACCTGAGGCAATTTGGTCAGAGCATCAACCAAGAGTTCTCCTTTGGCTTTTGCTTGCGACGGCGCATCCATCTCCAGCATCACTTTGATGGTTGCTCTGGCAGCAGCAGTTGCAATAGCAGTCCCACTGAATGTGCTTCCGTGATCGCCTGGTTGAAACACCGATGCAACTTCTTTGCGAGCCCAGACTGCGCCAATTGGCATACCGTTACCCATCGCTTTTGCGAGGTTCACTACATCGGGCTTGATACCTGCGTGTTCGAATCCAAACCACTGTCCTGTGCGTGCAAAACCAGTCTGCACTTCATCCATCATCAACAACACACCACGCTCGGCGCACAATGCGCTCACCGCTTGCAGATATTCGATACTTGCCGGAATGACACCGCCCTCACCCTGCACGCTTTCGAGTAACACTGCAGCAACACTGCCGTCTACGGCAGCATCGAGAGCCGCAAAGTCGCCGAACGCTACGTGGCGAAAGCCTTCCGGCATTGGTTGAAATGGTTCATGCTTTGCAGGCTGCCCAGTTGCTGCAAGAGCAGCCAATGTGCGCCCATGGAAGCTTCCCAACGCACTCACGACCGTGTGGCGTCCTCTTCCACCAAACTTGCGCGCAAGTTTGATTGCCGCCTCAATTGATTCGGCACCCGAGTTGCAGAAGAAAACTTGACCTCCACCGCCGAGCAGTTTGTCAACCATCACTGCGGCCTCTGTAGCGACCGGATTCGAAAAGAAATTGCTGACATGCATCAACGTCGCGGCCTGCTCACAAATTGCTGCTGTGACCACAGGGTGACTGTGTCCAAGCGACGTCACAGAAATGCCGGAAAGAAAATCTAGATAGTGCTTGCCAGACGCATCCCACAACTCCGTGCCCTGACCTTGAACAAACATCACTTGTGGTGCGCCAAATACCGGCATGAACGGACAATGACCTGCGCTCTGCGACGACTGCGGCTCCAACAATTGCTTCACTACGACCGAATCGGAAAAAGCATGTGCATTGACATTCGCATCCATCAGTTACCTCCATTGCTTGAAGAGATATTTTCTGAGTCTTGTGAAATCATGGTGCCGACGCCTGCGATGGTAAAAAGCTCGATCAGCAATACGTGGGCTATACGGCCATCCAAAATGTGACAGTCGTGCACCGTTTGTTGCAGTGCAGAAACGCAACTCTCCATTTTGGGAATCATGCCGCCATCGATTGATCCAGTTTTTAACATCTCAGCAATTTGTGAAGCAGTAGCTTTGCGAACGAGACTTGATGGGTCGTCCTTGACGGCGCGTAAGCCTTCGATATCGGTGAGATAAATCAGTTTCTCTGCACCTAGGGCAACCGCGATTGCTGCCGCAGCAGTGTCAGCATTGACGTTGTAAGCCTGACCCGAGGCATCGCAACCAATAGTTGCCACAACAGGAACTGCATTGTCATTGATGGCCGACAACAACACCGTCGGATCTACATGATGAATGTCGCCAACGAAGCCGAGCCCAGGGTCGCGCTGCGTTACCTGCAATAGGCCTGCATCTTGACCCGACACCCCAACCGCGCGTGCGCCGTGCACATTGATCGCTGAAACCAATTGTGGATTGACCGTACCCAGCAACACCATGCTGGCGATCTCAATCGTTTCTTGATCGGTTACGCGCAGACCATTACGAAATTCGGGCTTCTTGCCCAGTCGCTCCATCAATGCACTGATCTGTGGACCGCCGCCATGAACAACCACTGGCTTGATACCGACAGCGTGCATCAGCGCAATGTCGCGCGCAAATGTACTTGCCGCATCTACGTCGCTCGAGCCTGCGAGCGCATTACCGCCATACTTTACGACCACAATCTTTCCCGCGAAGCGCTGAATATATGGCAATGCCTCGCTGAGCATTGAACCGGTTAATTCATGAGACGATTCCATCACAGCGCGTGTCGTGGTGTCGTGACTCATGGATACATTCCCACATTGCTCAACCCCATCGTCTCTTCAATGCCAAGCGCCACATTTGCTGCCTGCACAGCACCACCCGACGCGCCTTTGGCAAGATTGTCGAGAGCACTCAACACGACGACATACCCAGTTCGTTTATCAAATCGAGCAGTGATGTGCACAGAGTTTGTGCCAAGTGTTGCTTTTGTTGAAGGAGGCGTTGGCCTCACAACCACGAAAGGTTCGCGCTTATAGGAGCGTGCTAGTGAAGCAAGCAACGATGCAGTTGTTGGTGTCGTGCCGGGAGTAGGACGCGCATAACAAGTTGCCAGAATTCCGCGATTCATTGGCGCAAGATGCGGTGTAAACAAAATCTGCGCGCCAGTCACCTGTTCCATCTCTGGCGTGTGTCGATGGTCGAGCAAACCGTATGCAGAGAAATCCTCGTCAACCGAAGTGAACATCGTGTTGTGCTTCAATGCCCTACCCGCTCCGCTCACGCCGGATGCCGCATCGACTATTACCCCAGTTGCCTCGATCAATCCCTGACGCACAAGCGGTGCAAGAGCAAGACTCGCCGCAGTCACATAACAGCCAGGTGTCGCGATCAATCGCGCGCTCTTCAGTTGCGCACGGAACATCTCGGGCAGACCGTAAACGGCTTGCGAAATAAGTTCTGGACAAGAATGCTCAAATCCGTACCACGTTGGATACTGCGTTGGATCGGTGAGTCGAAAAGCTGCCGACAAATCAACTACCAAACGCACCTTATTGACAAGTTGTGGAACGATCTCTAAAGATGCCTCATGGGGTAATCCCAAGAAAACAACGTCGCAGGCCAAAGCCCGACTGAGATCAAATTCTTCAAAAACCAAATTTGGATATGCGCCAGCAAGTGACGGATACAAGTTGCTCGCTAATGTGCCAGCCTGAGTGTCGCCAGTGGCGTAAACGACATCAAATTGCGGGTGCTGCGCACATAGGCGCAGCAGTTCCGCGCCAGTAAATCCGGATGCTCCAATAATTCCTACAGAAAACATATCGCATAATCATACACTGCAGTGCATAACTATGCAACGACCCTTTAGCGCAGTTCTGCACCCAATTT
>JBJOEQ010000125.1:0-4290 GCA_046049195.1 Actinomycetota bacterium
GCTCGTGCGCCCACTGTGTATCGGCCAACTCTCCAACACTGCGCAATCTTCCAACCGCAAGTTGATATTGAGAAAGTCGGTTTTCAATCTCGTCACTCGTTGGAACAGTTTTTGCCCACGCTCGCATGATGTCCATCAGCTCATCGAAATGCTCGAGGCGTGTTGCGACATCACTGAATCGTGGATCACTGAGCAATTCGGGTTGTTGCATTGCTGCGACAAAGAAATCGAAAGTGCCGCGCTCTGCTGGGTGACCACTGACAACAACCATTGATCCGTCTGCAACAGTCAGCACGGGGTAGTCGGCAGGTTGAAACGAGCGAATCTCACCAACGGGTTCGACACCTGTCCACATTTGGTTATGTGCATGCTCATTGACATACAACATGGTCTCGGCCATCGACACGTCGATGTATTGACCAACGCCAGTGTGCTCGCGCTGATACAAAGCAGCCAAGATCGCACTCGCTGCTTCAAGTGCTGTGTACACATCGCCATGACTATGCGGATCATTTGCATATTGTCCACCCCGCACATCGCCTTGATGTTTGGTGATTCCTGATTCGGCATTGACAACAGGCGCATAGGCACGGCGTGTTGTCCAAGGTCCGGTTGCTCCGTAACCCGTAATCGATGTGTAGATCAGACGTGGGTTTGATTGCGAAAGAGTTTCGTAGTCAAGACCCATTTTGCGCATCACACCAGGCCGAAAGTTTTCAATCACAACATCGCAATGGCTCACAAGTTTCTTCAGCAATTCAACTGCCTGTGGTTTTGTCATGTCAAGCGAGATATTTTTCTTGCCTACATTTTGTTGAATGAAATAAGACGACAATGAATTAACTCGTGGCATTGCAAAGCGAGTCATGTCACCCATTGGCGGCTCAACTTTGATGACTTCGGCACCCAAATCGCTGAGCATTCGTGTTGCATGCGGACCAGACAAAACTCGCGTGAAATCGAGTACTCGTATGCCTTCCAGGGGGCGCTGGCCACCCGATTGAGGGCTATCTGAACCGCGGGTCATGTGGGTTGTTGATCGATTAGTCGAGCATTACGCCAAGTGTGCGCAAGGCGAGTGACGTATACAACGCCATGCCTGTTGTCATTGCGTCTTCTTCAAAGTCAACACGGTTGGAGTGGTTCGGCGGCGCTTTGCGCGGGTCAACACCGTTTGGTGTGCCACCAAGAAACAACATTGCACCAGGAAGTTTTTCGAGCACGTAACTGAAATCTTCTGCACCCATCACTGGGTTCGGAAATTTGGCTACTTGTGTTGGTCCAACGATTGACTCTGCGATGTCAAGAGCGAAGTCGGCCGAAGGCCCATCATTCACAGTGACTGGGTATCCAAGTTCAATAATCACTTCTGCGTTCATGTCGTGCGCATTGGCGATACCTTCAGCAACACGCCTAATACCTTCGTGCACTTTGGTTCGTGTTGCCGCGCTCACTGCGCGAATGGTGCCCTCTAGTCGAGCAGTTTCTGGAATCACGTTGTATGCAGTGCCAGCAATCATTCGTGTGATGGTGACAACGGTTGGATCAAAAATATCGTGACGACGTGTAACCAATGCTTGAAGAGCCAGCACGATTTCGCTGGCAACGGGCACAGGGTCGAGCGTGCGGAAAGGTTCTGATGCGTGTCCGCCTTTGCCCGTGATGATGATGTCGAGACGGTCGCTCGACGCCATGATCGGGCCACCTTTAGTTCCAAGAAATCCGGCGGGCATCGAGGATGTGATGTGAATCGCGTAAGCGGCAGTGATTGGGGAAGCAGAGCCATCAGCGTGCTTTGGCACATCGAGCAAGCCTTCGTCAAGCATGTATTCGGCACCGCCATAACCCTCTTCGCCTGGCTGAAACATAAATAGCACGCGACCAGGCAAGTCGGCTTTACGTTCGCTCAACATGCGGGCCGCACCAGCGAGCATTCCCACGTGAGTGTCGTGTCCACATGCATGCATTGCATTTTCTACGCGTGACGAAAACTCGAGCCCAGTGTCTTCGGGCATTGGAAGTGCGTCCATGTCGCCGCGCAACATTACTGTTGGTCCCGGCTTATCTCCGGTCAGCAGTGCTGCGATTCCGCTCGTCGTTTTGTGCAATGTGATGTCGAGCGCCAAACCCTCAAGAGCCATCAATACGCGGTCGCGCGTCTTTGGCAAATCCAAACCAATCTCTGGCCAGGTGTGTAGGTCGCGCCTAATTTCGCGGGCGTACTCAAGAGTTCCTTTGGCCTGATCAACTACAGCGGTTGTTGCTCCATGTCGTTCGTTTGCTGGTTGAATTTTTGGTGTCGAAGCCATGCAACAATGGTACGCACACCAGTGCTGTTCATCCCACAGCCGAAAGTGCGTGGATTGAGCATATTATTGAGATCTCTACCCAAACACAAGGCAGGCACCATGTTGAACGTCGAGTTCACCGTTGAACCATTCGTTGAAGGATCCCCAGGTGCCCACGTAACAGCCGCGGTTGCCGCGGTTGAGCGTTGTGGTCTGAGTGTTGACTTTGGTCCATTCGGTTCATCATTTTCGGTAACGAAAGAACAGTTGCCGGAAGTGATTGCAGAACTCATGCGCGCCGCATACGGCAACGGCGCAACATATGTGAGCGTCGATGTTGGAGTTGCATGACGATTCCCAATCATCCGCTGATCGCTTCTGTTAAACCATTGCTCAAGGCAACTGGTGCAGAACTTGTCGCGCCGGATGCTTTGATTGCGGGCGATATTCCGTTGGTGTGGGAAGGCGTGACAATTGCTGGTGTGAGGTTGCCAGCCTTGCACGGCGCACTCGATCGCATCATTGACGGAGTGGAGCGCGAGCTCGGTGCTCGACTGTCACAACTTTCGCGTAATGAAAAACAAACTGCGATTCGATTGCTCGATGAGCGCGGAGCATTCACGGTGCGACGTGCAGTTGAAGACGTTGCCGATGCGATGGGCGTCTCACGCATCACGGTCTACAACTATCTCAACGCACTGCACCGTTAGTCATGACGAAGTCCGAGCATTTTGATGCGATTGGCTTCGATGCCGATGACACGCTGTGGTTTAGCGAAGACACGTTTCGCCACAACGAAAATCGATTCGTCGATTTAGTTTCTCCTTACGCACCATCTGGCATCGACATCAAGTCAGCGTTGGTAGCAACCGAACGCGTCAACATCGGCACATACGGATATGGCGTTAAATCATTTGGCCTCTCGGCTGTTGAAGCTGCAATAACGATTACCAACGGCACTGTGCCCGTTGAAGTTTTACAAGAGATTTTGCGCGGTGTGCGCGAGCATCTGACCGAGCCAGTCAGGTTGTTTGCAGGTGTTGGCGATGTGTTGAGCAGGGTTGCGCAAACACATCGAGTGGTGTTGATCACGAAGGGTGATCTCGTGCACCAAACTCGCAAAGTTGAGACCAGTGGGCTCGCGCATCTTTTCGATCATGTCGAGATCGTTCTTGAAAAAGACCCTGCTACGTATCGACGCGTGCTTGCCAGCCTCAATATCGACCCGCATCACTTTTGCATGGTCGGCAATTCGCTGCACAGCGACATCATGCCGGTGCTCGCCATCGGCGGGTTCGGTGCATATGTCCCGTATGAAATCTTGTGGGAACTCGATCAGTCGGAGGGTGCGCCGACGGCTGATGATCGCTTTGTGGAGATTGCAAAACTGACGGATTTTCCAGATTGGCTAGCGCGTATTTCTCGCTAGTAGGACGCGCAACAATTACAACTTGCGCAGGTGTACTTCGGTGACGCGGTGGTTGGCGTCTTTTTGCATCACGAGTGACGCACGAGCACGTGTAGGAGCAATGTTGTCGCTCAAGTTCTTACCGTTGATCTCGCGCCAAATACTGCGGGCAACCTGCACGGCCTCTTCGTCGGTGAGTTGCGCAAAGTGTGTAAAAAAACTGTCTGGATTACTAAACACGGTCTGTCGTAGCGCCAAGAATCTTTCGATATACCAATTCTCGATGTCGCTTTCTACTGCATCAATGTAAATCGAAAAGTCAAAGTAGTCGCTCACAAACTCCATTGCGTCGCTGCCCACTTGCAAGACGTTGAGTCCTTCAACAATCAAAATGTCGGGTTGATGCACCACTTGGCTGTCGCCTTTCACGATGTCGTACTCAACGTGGCTATACACGGGTGCCGAAACGTCCGGCATGCCGGCCTTAATCTCGCGCAAAAACTGCACGAGGCGCTTTGTGTCGTAACTCTCAGGAAACCCCTTGCGGTTCATGATCCCGCGACTCTCAAGCACAGCGTTTGGATATAAAAATCC
>JBJOEQ010000126.1:0-16122 GCA_046049195.1 Actinomycetota bacterium
CGCACCGGATGAGAGGCATTTGACACCACTTGACGACATGAGTGATGTCATCAAACTCAATGAAATAGCACATAACGACACAAACAACTCTCACGCATTAGAGGCGACGCCGGGAATCGAACCCGGTTACGGGGCTTTGCAGGCCCATGCCTAACCATTCGGCCACGTCGCCGTAGACAAGCTACGCATGCAGGCTACAGGGATATATAAAGCGAACCTTCTGCAGAGTTGTACTTCGTTACGCTGTTGTGATGCCTAACGAGCAACCAAAAGTGCAACCAGAGACGACGGCGATCACATCAGGTCGTGATGCATCTGGCGCGCTTGCCCCCACACTTTGGTCATCGACCACTTGGCAATCGGCTGGGCTCGACGACTCTACAAAGCACGCGCTTGCGACACACAAGAACGGCAACTACGCCCGTTACTCAAACCCAACAGTTCGTTCTTTTGAGGAAGCTGTGGCTGCACTTGAAGGCGCAGAAGACGCACTTGCATTTGCTTCTGGAATGGGTGCCGTAAGCAGCGTAATTTTGGCTTTGTGTTCAAGTGGCGATCACATTGTGGCCCACAACCAGTTGTATGGCGGCACGATCGCATTTCTTAATGGTCCGTGCGCACGACTTGGTATCGATGTGACATATGTAGATGGCTCAAAGCCAGGTGCGCTTGCTGCAGCCGTGAGACCTGGCAAAACCATGTTGGTCATAGCGGAGTCTCCATCCAACCCGCAAATGGGTCTCGTTGATTTGGCTGAACTTGGTGCAATCAAAGGTCCATTTACCCTCGTTGACTCAACACTTGCTACGCCACTTGGTCAACAACCACTCTCACATGGCGTGTCGCTCGTGCTGCATTCTGCAACCAAAGGCATCGCTGGTCATAACGACGCAATGCTCGGTGTTGTTGCAGGTGAAAAAGATTTGATTGATTCAATTTGGGGTTATTCAGTGATGCATGGAGCAACGGCTTCACCCCATGATGCGCTCAATGGATTGCGCGGTATTCGCACACTCGGTGTGCGTATTGCGCACCAATGTGCAAGTGCGCTGGCTACTGCGACGTGGCTGTCAACTCACAAGCAAGTCACAGCAGTTCACTACCCCGGCTTGGCTTCGCACCCACAACACGCGCTCGCTGCAATACAAATGCGCAAGTTTGGTTCGGTGCTCTCTTTTGAGATTGCTGGTGGCAAAGACGCTGCACGCAAAATTCTTGATGCATTGCGGATCGTGCGACCAGCAGTTTCGTTTGGTGGCCCAGAGACTTTGATCTGTCACCCAGCGTCGAGCACACATATTGGCGTAGACATTGATGCGCAGATAGCGAGTGGAATCACCGATTCGATGCTGCGACTCTCAATAGGGCTCGAAGCAACGAGCGACATCATTGCAGATTTGCAAAACGCACTTAAATAAGCATGACGCGCCGAAGCGCGTGAGATTTAACGCTCTTCTTTGAAGATGACGTGCTTGCGTACGACTGGGTCGTACTTCTTGAGCTCGAGACGCTCGCGTGAGTTGACCTTGTTCTTGCGGGTCACGTACACGTAGCCAGTGTCGGCTGTTGAACGAAGCTTGATGATTGGACGCTTGTCCTTAGATTTTGCTGCCATGACCTAAATGCTCAGACTTTCTGACCGGTTGCGCGGATATCGGCAACAATGCGCTCGATACCCAACTTGTCGATTGTGCGAAGACCCTTGGAGCTCACGTTTAGTGTGATCCAGCGCTTCTCGGATGGAAGCCAGAAACGCTTCTTGTGGGCGTTGACCTTCCACCAGCGATTGGTCTTGATATTTGAGTGGGAGACGGTATGGCCCGTACCCGGACGCTTTCCGAGGACATCACAGCGATTTGGCATTGGACAAGTATAGACGGGGAATATGCCCCGCTACACTATGAGACTTATGAAAAAGGAAACACATCCCGAGTACCGCTTTGTTGTCTTTGAAGATGCCTCGGCCGAGTACCGATTTTTGACCCGCACCACCATGAATCCAGATCCGTCCAAGAACACGGTTTGGGAAGATGGCGAGACATACCCATGCGTGCAGTTGGACATCTCGAACGCCAGCCACCCATTCTTTACTGGTCAGATGAAGATCATCGACTCCGCAGGTCGCGTTGAGCGCTTCAACAAGCGTTACGGCACCCGCAAAAAGACTGTTGTCAAGAAAGAACCAGTACAAAAATAGGTTCTACTGGCGAATGCGTTTTACGACGCCGTCAGACATATTGGTTATCGAAGTTTCTCCAATTAATGCCATCGTCCTTGTCACACCCTGCGTGATGTGATCGAGCGCCCACTTCACACCAGGCTCACCTGCTGCACCGAGGCCATACAAATACGGCCGACCAAACATCACGCCACGTGCGCCAAGCGCACAAGCTTTCACGACGTCACTTCCGCGTCGAACCCCACCGTCAACCAATACTTCAATGCGGTTTCCAACTGCCTGCATGACTTCGGGCAATAAAGCAATTGGCGCAGGAGCGCCGTCGTATTGACGACCACCATGATTAGACAGAGCAATCGCATCTACGCCCATATCGGCAGCGACTGATGCATCTTCTACACATTGAATGCCTTTCAACATGATGGGCAGCCCAGATTCTTCGCAAATCCAAGCGAGGTCTTTCCACGACAATGTCGGATCGAATTGCGAATTTACATAATCAGCAAGTGTAATTGCTCGTGAACCATCGACATCTGAGCGTCCCGCTACTGCCGAAAATGTGATCGGTTCGTTGCGCACGAAATCCCATGTCCACTTCGGATGCAAAATTCCATCAATAAAAGTCTCAAGACCGATCTTTGGTGGCAATGTAAAACCACGGCGCACGTCACGCTCTCGCCTACCAAAAACTGGTGTGTCAACAGTGAGCATGATGCTCTTGTATCCCGCAGCCTTGGCACGTTGCACGAGTTCGCGCGACAAGCCACGATCTTTCCAAACATACAGCTGATACCAAAGCGGGCCAGTTGCAACAGCAGCGACTTCCTCAATGCTGCGTGTGCCAAGAGTGGACAACGTGAATGGCAAACCCATGCCACCTGCAACCCTCGCTACAGCCAACTCGCCTTGCGGATGCGCGATACGTGTGAAACCCGTCGGTGAAAGTGCAATCGGAAACGGAACCGGTTGCCCCATGATCGTTGTTGAGGTATCGATGTTCGAGACGTCTCGCAGTATTCGTGGTCGCAATTCGACATTGGCAAACGCTCTCGAGTTTTCAGCTTTAGCGACTTCGTCTTCGGCTGCGCCATCGAAATAGTCAAATACTCCACCCGGAAGTCGCTTTTTAGCAATCGCTCGCAAGTCGTCCAGATCGCCACATGCGTTTAAACGCCGCGTTGTTTTAGAAAATACAAACTTGCGCAGTTGTACAACCGATCGAACCGACTTCAGCATGATGCCCCCTTACTGCAGTGACGAAATAATCGAAGCCAATCCTGCCACCGTTGTGCGTGGATTGACTATGCACATGCGCAAAACGGTTTCGCCGTCCCACGTGCTGGGCACCACGAAAGCAAGACCCTCGCCCAGAATGCGGTCGCTCCACATCTGATACTGCTCGGGCGTCCAACCAATTCGTCGAAACACAATCACCGACAACTCGGGCTCAAGCACTAACTCCACATGTTTTGCATCGCGCACCAACTGAGCGCCTTGGCGAGTAACTTCAAGCGTTACTTCCATCGCTTCGGTGTAGGCCTCAGTGCCATGCATTGCAAGGCTGAACCAAAACGGCAAGCCGCGTGCTCGGCGAGATAAGTGATGAGCGAGGTCGGCTGGGTTCCAGGCCTCGTCGCGTACCGCACCGTCTTGCTGTAATACATCCAAATATTCCGCGTGTTGAGTGTGAGCATGACGAGCTTCGGCTGGGTTGCGATAGATAAGCGCACACGAATCGTATGGGCCAAACAACCACTTGTGCGGATCAACAATCATGCTGTCGGCGTGTTCGATGCCATTGAATAAATGCCTCACGCTTGGAGCACACAACGCAGCAGCACCATATGCGCCGTCGATGTGCAACCACGTGCCCATTGTGCGCGCGACTTTAGCAATGCCCTCGAGGTCATCAACCACACCAACATTGGTCGTGCCCGCAGTGGCAACAATGGCGCAGATGCGCTGTAATTCGGATTCACTGAGCGACGACAAAAACCTTTGCATCGCTACCCCGTCGGTGCGACCACGTTGATCGGCGGGCACCTTCAGAACATCTGCATCCATTACTTTTGCTGCCTGCTCCACAGACGAATGCGAACCACCAGAAGCAATGATCAGTGGCCGTGTGCGATCGAGTGCACCACCCGCACGGTGACGCCAACGCCAGCGAGCAGCAATCAGTGCCGACAAGTTGCCAGCAGTGCCTCCAGCAACAAACACACCACCCGACTCTTCAGGCATGCCCGCCATGTCTGATACCCACTTGATCGCTTGATTTTCGGCATACACGGCACCAGCGCCTTCAAGCCACGAGCCTGCATAAATATTGGATGAGGCAACAACCAAGTCGAACAACACCGAACTCTCGGTAGGAGCACCAGGCACAAACGACAAGAACAACGGGTGATCCACACTGATGCACGAGGGAGCAAGTTCGTCGACAAACTCACGCAACACATCGAGCCCATTACGACCTTCTGGCTTGATTGTTTGCCCAACAATTTGTTGCAATTCGCTCAGCGTGTAGGGCTTGTCGAGCGGGGGCGGATCCATCTTGACGCGCTCCATTGCATATTTGACAATCGCGATCGCCAACTCGGCACTTTCTTCATCATAAAAGTGCATTAACTGGGGCTTGGAGATGTCGCTCATTATTTGTTCATCGCGCTGCGCACGGAAGTTTGAGTAGGTAGCGAAGGCACAGCACCATGAACCGTTGTAGAGAGTGCGCCGGCAACTGCACCGACTGCAGCGGCATCGCTGATAGTTGCTCCTCGTGCAAGTTCGGCACTCAATGCACCAATAAATGCGTCTCCAGCGCCAACCGTGTCGACAGCAACAACTTTGTGGGGCGCAATGCTCGTGGCCGATGTATGAGTGTTGATGATTGCACCTCGTTCGCCGAGTGTTGTGAGCACCGTCTTCACTCCAGCGTCGAGTAACGCCTGTGTGCCACCGCAAGCAGCAGACTCAGTTTCGTTCGGCACAATTACATCTACAAGCGATAGCACTCCCGCATCAAGAGCCTTGAAAGGTGCAGGATTGAGGACGGTGAGCGCACCGTTGCGGCGCGCAAGCTGCAATGCGTTGCGCACTGTGGTGAGTGGAATTTCGAGTTGCATCAACAGCACATGCGAAGTTGGAAGAACAAGTGGATCTTGCGCAACGCCCACCTGCGTGTTGGCGCCAGAAACGACAACGATCTCGTTCTCACCATGACTGTCAACATTGATAAACGCACGACCTGTCGGCATGTCAACAACGCGCAACATCGTCGTGTCGATCCCTTCGTTTTCGAGCACGCCGCGCAAAAATACGCCTGCATCGTCGTTGCCCACACAACCAACAAATGCCGTGCGTGCGCCCATGCGAGCACAAGCAACCGCCTGGTTGACACCCTTGCCGCCGGCATGCTCTGCATATCCGAGCGCGACGATAGTTTCGCCTGGTTTTGGCAAATGATCGAGTGTTGCAACCAGATCAAGATTGGCGCTGCCCACAACCACGACGTCAAATGCAAAATCTTTGGGGGCCGTACTCACCTCTCTACTGTGGCACATCACTGAGCCCAAACAGAAGAACGCGAGCAAACAACTAGAGTCTGGCGAATGACATCTTTAAGTAGCCCAATCCCAATGATTATTGACTGCGACCCGGGACACGACGACGCCATGGCACTCGTAGTGGCTGCTCGACATGCCAATGTGCTCGGAGTAACAACTGTTGCTGGCAACGCACCAATCAGCGCGACCACCCGTAACGCACGCATCGTTCTCGACATGATCGGATCAACTGCACCATTGCATCAGGGTGCACACCGACCCCTGGTTGCGCCGCCCCGAGATGCTTCGTACGTACACGGCAAGAGTGGTCTTGATGGCGCAGACTTGCCAGAGCCGTCCGGCCCAGCAGATTCAGAGGACGCAGTGGGTTTCATCATCGACACTTGTCGCACAACCGAAGGTGTGTGGCTAGTGCCTACAGGACCATTGACCAACATTGCACTCGCCCTTCGAAGCGCACCTGACATTGCACGCCGCATTGCAGGTATCTCGCTCATGGGTGGTGGTTCGTTCGGCAATCGCAGTGCAGCCGCTGAGTTCAACATTTGGGCAGACCCCGAAGCAGCCGCGATGGTGTTTGAGTACGGCGGCAAATTGATCATGAGTGGTCTCGATGTGACACACAAACTTCAAGCGACTCCAAAGCGAATTGAAAAGGTGCGCGCACTACCCGGCCATCTCGCTTCGGTGCTCGCAGACTTGTTTGTCTTTTTCTCTGATGTCTACGTAAGTCGTCACGACAATATGCAGGGTGGCGCAGTACACGATCCGTGTGCGGTGCTTGCTCTTACTCATCCGCAACTATTCACCACCAAGCCCCAACACGTGGTCATCGAACTCAATGGCGAGCACACGCGTGGAATGACGATGATCGATCAGCGTGGCCTCATTGAACGCCTCAACCCAAACTGTGAAGTGGTGTGGGATGTGCAGGCGGAAGAGGCCTTTGACGTAATTGTTCAGGCCATCGGAAACTATTCTCAATAACTCGTTACATCTGAGCCGTTACTTGCTCCAGCTGAGCAATTTTTCGAGATCACTGAAATCAAACGGATCGGAGCACGTCAAGATGATGTGTTCGGCACCGACCTCTTTGTATTGAGCAAAAATTTCGGGTGTAACTTCTTTTGGATAGATAGCAACCGTGCGCTCGATCTCGCGAGGATTGCGACCAACTTTTGCACACCATTCGTCCAAAATCTTGATCTTGTTGCCGTAGCTCTCTGGCGGACCAAAGTAGTTGTACTGATTTGCATGCTCTGCAACAAGGCGCAACGTGACCTTTTCGCCACCGCCACCAATCATGATTGGAATCGTGCCATTGACAGGCTGCGGATTTAGCTTTGCCAAACGTGACTTAATGACTGGCAATCCAGCCTCAAGCAACTTGAGTCGTTCGATGGCGGTGCCAAAGTGATAGCCGTACTCGGTGTAGTCGCGCTCGAACCAACCAGAACCAACGCCCAAGACAAAACGGCCGTTGCTGATGTGGTCAATAGTGCGCGCCATGTCGGCAAGCAGTTGTGGATTGCGATATGTGAAGCACGAAACGAGTGCACCAATTTGTGCATGGCACGTGTCGGCAGCCATTGCTGCGAGCAACGAATAACACTCGAAGTGTGTGGCTTCTGGGTCGCCAGACAACGGGTAAAAGTGGTCCCATGTCCAAATGCTGTCAACGCCCATTGCGTCGGCAGATTTCCATGCCTTGCGCATTTCACTGATTGATGTTGCTTGCGGCCAGAGTTGAACACCGATTTTCATTTGAAACTCTCTCTCTTGATTAAATAAATTTTTTGAGTATTGCAAACTTGCGCTTGGTATACGGCGGATATGCAAGTGGCGCATCTACG
Source organism: Actinomycetota bacterium (assembly GCA_046049195.1). GTDB lineage: Bacteria > Actinomycetota > Acidimicrobiia > Acidimicrobiales > Ilumatobacteraceae > UBA3006. The sequence continues at coordinate 7,596 of JBJOEQ010000126.1, forward strand.
CGTGTCGAGCGCTTGAGCACTGGTTTGAGATGCTGAAACGTATCTACGCCGGCGCGACCGTGATACGCGCCCATGCCGCTTTCGCCCACCCCGCCAAACGGCAAGAATGGGCCGGTCATGTGAAAAATCGTTCCGTTGACTGTGACTCCACCAGAGGTGGTGCTGGCAACAACTTTGTCATTGACTTTTTGATCCTCGGCAAAGACGTACAGAGCAAGTGGGTGTGGTCGAGCATTAACGAAATCGATGGCTTCGTCAATTGATTTGACAGCAAGCATTGGCAAAATTGGTCCAAAGATTTCTTCCTGCATCACCGAGTCGCTCGCCTGCACATCAACCAACACTGTTGGGGCGATGTAACGCTGCTGTTCGTCAGTTTGTCCACCTATTGCAACTTTTCCAGACGTCAGCATTGCTTTCAAACGTGAAAAGTGTCGTGGAGAAGAAATGCGCGCGAAGTCACCACTGCTTTGAGGATCTGCACCATAGAAATCTTTGACTGACTTACGAATTTCGTCAACCAATTTGTCGGCGATATCTGCGTGTGCAAGTACATAGTCGGGAGCAACACATGTCTGACCAGCATTCACATACTTGGCCCACGCAATGCGCCTGCCAGCAATAGCGAGGTTTGCCGACTTGTCAACGATGGTTGGACTCTTGCCACCCAACTCGAGTGTGACAGGAGTGAGGTTCTCGGCAGCAGCACGCATGACAACACGACCTACTGTGCCGTTGCCTGTGTAAAAGATGTGATCAAATTTTTCGGCCAGTAATTGCGTTGTCTCTGGCACTGCACCTTCAACAATCGCAATGGCGTCTTTGTCGAAATATTGCGGCACAAGCTTGCCGAGCAATGCAGACGTCGCCGACGAAACCTCAGATGGTTTCATGACGACTGCGTTGCCAGCAGCAATTGCGCCAGCAACCGGAATGAGAAGCAGTTGGATTGGGTAATTCCAGGGAGCAATCACCAATACCACGCCCAATGGCTGCGGAATACGGTGTGAACTACCAGGCAGAGAAACCAGTGGTGTACTCACCTTGCGTGGCTCTGTCCACTTCTTGAGATTCTTGATAATCAATTCGATCTCTGTGATCGAAAAACCGATGTCGTAGAGCCAGGCTTCCTCCGGACCTCGCCCAAGATCCTGTTTGAGGGCAGCAGAAAACTCATCTGCATTGTCTTGCAGCATCTTGATCATGGCCACGAGTTGAGCTTTGCGCCAAGCGAGCGGGCGCGTTTTGCCAGACTCAAATGCTGTGCGCGCTGTAGCTACTATTTGAGAAATCATTCGAGCGGACGACGAGATTCGAACTCGCGACCCTCACCTTGGCAAGGTGATGCTCTACCACTGAGCCACGTCCGCAAAACCGGTAATTGCCTTACTTATCTAGAGAGATGAGTTTAGCAGGGGGTCTGTCGTGGTCAACACGTCGCGATTCATTGATTCTTTAGAGCCATATCGCACCACCCCAGCCAACGATGCAAGTACCACCGCGCCGCCGATGAACTGCACCAGGTTGATTCGTTGCTCGAATACCAGCCATGCGCCGATCATCGAGAGCACGGGCATAAGCAGCGAAATTAATGACGAGGTAGAAGCTGGCACAAATTTCTGAGCCCACACCATCAGTGTGTGTCCCACTGTGCCCGTAAAACATGTCATCAAGACGATTAGCCCGATGTCGCGGGCTGTTACTTTGCCGAGATCGGTTGAAGTTGCAATAGCCCATGGAGCCACCACTACAACTTGAGCCACACTAACTCCAAAAATAAAAGCCCAGGCGCCTACGCCATCCGTACGAACCTTTTTGCAAGCCACGAAATAGCCAGTCCACATAATGGCGTTGATAAGTGCATATACATCTCCGCGAAGCGTTGCACCGCCCGAGCCGTTTGCACCGAAAACGATTGCGCAGATTCCCGCAAAACTCACCGCAGCCAATACCACTTGGACAAAACGAATGCGCTCACCCAAAAACTTTGGCGCAACAAACAGCACCATCGCAGTGGATACATTGCCAATAATTGTTGCGTTGGCAATCGACGTCACCTTCATAGCGGTAAACCCACTGATCGTCGACAGCCCAAAGAAGATGCCAGGCCAAAATGTAATCTTCATCACGTGTTTTGTAATTGGCACTTTGCGCAATTTTGCAATTGCAAACAACAACGGTGGCCAAAAAATGACGCGATAAAAAATTGTTGTGTTGATTGAAACTCCAATACTCAGCGTGATGATCGGACCAACACTCCACACCAGTACTGCTGCAAACACTGCAATAATCGGGAACGTGCGAACTTGACTGGCGATTCTTTGCAACACCTAGATAATCGCTTCTGTAAGTTCACGTTTGAGTTTTTGTGAATTCGTGGCGAGAACACTTACACCGGCTAAGGCACCAAGCACTACCGCACCACCAATGATCTGCATTGTGGAAAGTTGTTCGTGATAGATGAGATAGGCGCCAGTAGCAGAAATCACTGGGCAACCAAGAGTCATAAGAGAAGCAAAAGTTGCATCAATATGTTTCAGCGACCAAGCATGAAGTCCGTGGGCGGTGATCCCTTGCGCAATGACCATGATGCACATCAAAACCCAATCATTTCTGTCAAAATCTCCAAGTTCAAAACCAACGACAAAGGCCCACGGTATGCAATAAACCACCGACCAAGTAAAATTGCCCGCAAGATACGCCCAACTATTTACTCCTGCATTTCGTCGCAACTTGGTGATCACGAAGTACATCGACCACAAGGTCATGGCACAGAGTGCCAGTAAGTCACCATACAAACTTGCGCCACCACCACTTGAAGCGCCAAGCACCACAAGTGAAATTCCTCCAAGACCAACGGCTGCGAGCACAACTTGTGATTTCTTCACAGTTTCGTTTAAAAATTTAGGGGCAAGTAGCAGAATCAGTGCTGGCGATAAGGCTCCGATAAGAGTCTGATTTGCGATTGATGTCTGTCGAATCGACTCGAAGCTCAAAGCCATTGACGAAAAGAAAAATATTCCTGGTAAAGCAGTGGCGCGCAGCAGAGACCAGTTGAGTCGACCTCCCGTACGCCACGCGATAGCCGACATGATCGGAATTGAAAGTGCGAGACGGGTAATCGTGATCGTTGGTGTCGAGGCAGAAATGCCGCGGATGATTAACGGTCCGACACCCCACGACAGCACTGAAATACTGACTGCGAAAAGAGGCAACTCACGCCTCACCAGCGAGGCAAAACCAGAATTGGTCACGTGCGAGCGTCTGGCGGTCGTAAGTCGATGCGCAACACCAAAATGCCATCTTCCAACGACGCCTCAGAATCCCCAATCATTGCAAAGTCTTGAAAGTCGGATTGTGCCTGTTTCAAAAACATTTGTCGCTCTTCACCTGCGACCGGAGGTAGCGGACGACGTTTCACTGCGTCGGCACGTTCCTTAAATCGAGCGATCATTTCGGAGGGTTCAAATGCGGCCATGTGTCAAAACTACTTCCCCGCTACTTGAGTAACGGATCAATGACGTGTCGTGGAGCGTTGTCAACAGCAGCCTCAACTGTTCGCTCAGGACGACTCACCGGCCTACGTGGGGCAGTTCTGATTGGTTTAGCGACCGGAACTTTGCTTACGTTCATTCGCACTGCGTCGAGCATGGCAACACGCTGGGCTTCATCGGCCTTGCCATAGGCGGCATCGCTCATGATCTCAAGCGGTGCAAGTGCTGGAGATTCTGGCCTGGCCTCATTCCAAAACCACCAAGTCATGCGCGCAAGTGCAATACCGACAACCACACAAACAAGGGCAATCAATGTGGTCAGTCCAAACATGATCAATAACCTACCCCAGCCAGCAATACTGAGAGCATGCTTCGGGGCCTGCTCAACGTCGCAAGCAGTGCCGTGTTTGTCGGGCTACTCGGATATGCAATGTGGTGGGCCCGTCGCGGTGAGCGCCATTGGTCATCTGCCGATGGCATGCGCTGTATTTGCCAAATGCGTATTTCTGGCGATGGCATGGAACACCCATGGCGTGAAGTGCGCTTACTGATCATTCCTGCACTATCAACAATTGCAATCACGGCAAAAGGTCACCGCGGAAAACCATTTCGTGGAACATGGAACCTACTTGGCACTCCACATGCTTCACTGATTGGCGACGTTGCGCCTGATCAACAAACTTTTGCCGTACACAAGCAAGGCAACAATGAACAAACTGCAATTGTGCGAATGAGTTCAGCGAGTGCAAGCGCTGTGATTATGCGAAGTTGCCTTCCAAAAATTTCTTAACCGGCGGCCCAACCTGATCGAGATTGATCAGAAATGCATCGTGTCCGTGCGGTGAATCGATTTCGACATATTGCGCATCGGTGCCTTGTGCAGCCAAAATATCGCGAATCTGTTTTTGTTGATAGGTGGGGTACAAAATGTCGGATGAGATACCGAGTACGAGCGTGTTTGCTTTAATCCGACTCATTGCCTTATCTAATCCACCACGACCGCGCGCAACATCGTGCAAGTCCATTGCCTTGCCGATGATCAAATAACTGTTGGTATCAAAGCGTCGAATCAATCGATCACCGTGGTGGTCAAGGTAACTCTCCACTTCAAACCTGTCCCACAAACCCAAACCGTTGTAGTCGGCGTCCATGTCAGCGAGGTCTCGTCCGAAGCGATCACTAAACACATTGTCTGATCTAAACGTGACTTGTGAAACCATGCGTGCGATCGACAGACCTTCCCATGGTCCCTCACCAATTGCCGCGTCGTAGTACTCGCCGTTATTCCATTTCGGGTCAAGACGAATTGCACGACGACCGATTGCACCCCATGCGATCTGTTGAGCAGTCGAATGCGTACACGTCGCTATTGGAATAATTGTTTTGACACGATCGGGAAATGTCACAGCCCATTCGAGCACTTGCATTCCGCCCATCGATCCGCCAACAATGCTGTGCCACTGCACAATGCCGAGCATGTCAGTGAGGCGCAACTGCGCACGCACCATGTCGCGCACCGTGATCACAGGAAAACGTGAGCCATATGGTTTTCCATCAACCGGATGTGGCGATGCTGGACCAGTCGAACCTTGACATCCGCCGATCACGTTGCTGCACACCACAAACCATTTGTTGGTATCGATGTATTTGTCTGGACCTATCACTCCCTCCCACCAACCAGGAGTTGGATGACCATCTTCGGCAGGACCAGTTGCATGGCTGTCACCTGTCCATGCATGACACAACAGAATTGCATTACTTTTCTCGGCGTTTAATGTGCCCCAAGTTTCATACGCAAGAGAAACCGAATTCAGTTGCGTGCCACCATCGAGCGCGAACGGACGGTCGACAGGAAAATGCGCGAAATGTCGAGACCCAACGGGGTGCGAAGGATCCCATGCTCCTGTCGCTGGATAATCATGTCGGGTCATAAAAAAATTCCTTCTGGCTCGCCCAACTGAGCCGGCCCGTTGCTTCGTCTAGACGACGAAACCACATCTCCCATCCTTGCGGATGAGATGGCACCGTGGGCGTGACCCCGGTTGCCGGACCAATTGGTCTCTCCTGATGCAACTTGAAGTGCACCACCGGCCCGGTCGAGCAGACCGAGACGATGTTGCCCAATCAACGATACCTGCCGATATCGTGGTTGCACCACAGCGGGCGGAGTTGGTGCTGTGTACTCGGGCGGCCATGCAGGTCGCGACCGGAGGGTCGCTTGCGTAATTATCTTTCACCTCTTGCAGAAGCTCGCGAAATCGCGCCAAAAGGCTTTGGCAGTTTTGCCGTCACCCCAATTCCAATGGGCACCATAGTTGCCACATTTGGCGGAACAATTGTGAATCGAGTCAACTTCGAGACTTACCCACTCGAGCAACGCAGCCGGTCTATCCAAATTGATGTGAATCAATTTGTGGTTGGCCCAGAGTTGCGTGAACCAGGCGACTCCATCAATCATTCATGCTTGCCCAACTGTGGAATGCGCAATGCAACACAACTCATCACCATGCGCGAAATTGCTGTTGGCGAAGAACTTACCTACGACTACGCCATGAGCGACACGTCTAACTACGACGAGTTTGAATGCGCGTGTGGATCAGACCGATGTCGCCGTCTAATCACCGGCGACGACTGGAAACTACCCGAACTTCACAGTCGTTACGAGAACATGTTCTCGCCATATGTGCAACGGAAAATTGATGCCGCTCGTGCGGCGCGACCGTTGTCAAAACGGGATGCCGAAAATCTGATGAACAACTATGACATCAACTCGCAACAAGCGCTGACGCTCGCACTGCGTATCGCGACTGGAATGCCCAATGCATCATGGAAAACGCTGATTGATTTATGTTTCACCGACAAACAACAGAGCGAACTTCTACAAACACTTGATCAGCAATTCCTTGATCAATTGGCACGGCAATTGAACGAGCGACGTACTCTTTAGATTTTCTTTTCAAAGTCAATTGCGCATGCAGCCGTGCCGCCCGGCATTTTTTGACGATTGCGCGCCACCCAGCGATACACAACACCTGCAATCGGTGATACAACTGGCAACGACAACGCATAACCAGCCACAGTGATCCAGCCTCCCGCGTCTTTGCAAACACGAGCTACCGCTTTGTGCGCGCTCAGAATCCTTGATGAGTCTGCACTCACCCACTGCAAGGCTGTTTGACATTGCTCAGCGGTAAGACCCAGTGTCCCGAGATCCGCTTTTTGCCAAGCGACAATGTGAGGAACTCGTTTGAAGTGTTTTTGTATCCACTGCACACAACGGAGACAAAAGGCACAATCTCCGTCATAAATGAGCGTGTCCATAAAGGTTTACGCTAGTCGCCCATCGCACTAAGTTGTGTTGCGTGTACAAGTTTTTGTTGCGACCAAAGTGGATTGCTTTTCATGTTTTGATCGTTGCACTTGTCACAATCATGCTGATGCTTGCCAACTGGCAGTGGGATCGTCATCACCAACGAATTGCCTTTAATAACACACTCATTGAGCGCGTAGACACTCCAACACAACCACTCGAGCAAGTGCTCGTTGAGTTTCCTGATGCCAGTGACGCCGAGTGGAGAAGCGTCATGGTGACGGGTCTGTATCTACAAGACCACGACATCCAGATCGTCAATGTGTCACAAGGTGGAGGACCGGGTTTTGACCCAGTCACACCATTACAACTCAGCGACGGTCGATTGATTCTTATCAACAGAGGATTTGTTCCGCTTGGTGGCACTGTGCAGCAAGCACCAACCGGACCAGTGACCCTGCAAGGCAGACTTCGCGCATCGTCAGTCAAACGACTTGGTGCGGTCTCCGACGCATCAAGCGGCGTGTTGACCGAAGTGCAACGCATCGATATCACACGGTTGCAACAGCAGATGCCTTCCCCACTCGTCAATGTCTATGTCGAGATGCAGTCTTCGACGCCTGCAGATGATGCCACATTGTCACGAATTGCTGAACCTACTTTTAGTAACGGCTCGCATCTTGGCTACGTAGGTCAGTGGATTCTATTTTCACTGTGTGCACTTGGCGGCTGGTTCGCAATCGTGAGGCGCGAAGTAACTGGCAAAAAACAATCAGCCCTCGGGGTGTAGCTCGATCTTTGCCATCCTGCGAAACTGCTCGATCACATCTGGGCTCTTGTGCGTGGCATCAATGCTGCGATACACCGTGTCCACATTGACACTGATACGCCCAAACTCTTTCCATTGCGCAAATGATCGACTGTTGTCGCCCAAGATGTCACGCGCAATTTCACGTGCTGCATCAAACGCGTCCATACCTGCGTCGTGGCGCAATGTTGCTTCACTTAATACAAACGACAGATAGTCACGCACTCGAGCAATGCCTGCTTTGTCGGTGAGCGGTCCATGACCCGGCACAACTACATCAATGTCGAGTTCGGACATGAGATCGCACGCCGCGATCCAATTGTCGAGAGGCCCTGCCCACACAATCGGTGTGCCGCCAATAAACAAGATGTCGCCGGTGTACAACGTCTTTGAATCTGCAACATACGCAATTGTGTCGCCCTGCGTATGCGCTGGACCCACTTCGATCAGCTCCACAACTCTTCCTCCGACCTCAATATCGAGGCGACCGTCGAAGGTGCGTGTCGGAGCCGCAAGTTCGATGCCATTGAATTCGAAATCGCCAAAGAAATGTCGAAACAACTCTCCGATCTCGCCAGGTGCATTATTGAGAGCAGCCAACATCGATGGCGGAACCTCCATCATCTCGTGTGCAGTGGCACTTGATGCAACGACTTCTGCACCTGTTACAAGTTGATTGCCATAACAATGGTCGCCGTTGGCATGGGTGTTAACAACAGTTGCAATCGGTGCGCTGCGTGTTGCAACAGACATCGAATCGAGCATGGACGCGGTGAGCTGTAGATCAAACAGCGTGTCGACAAGCAGCGAGCCTCCGTCGCCAACAATGAGGCCCGCGTTGCTGTAACCCCATCCGCCATCTGGTTGCAAATATGCATACGAGTTGTCACCAACTTCGTGCAGACCAAGGGTGTA
>JBJOEQ010000127.1:0-2609 GCA_046049195.1 Actinomycetota bacterium
AACATTGGATGTCGAGTTAACAGGAGATCGTGATCGTCTCTCCGCTGCCATATCGACGATTAAGGCTGAGGGTCGAACCGCCTTAAATGATGCTGTCGTCTTTGCATCAACCCAATTTGCGCCAACTACTCAACGTCGCGTCGTAGTCTTGCTCTCCGACGGCAGTGACAGCGCGAGTTCAGCAACTCTGGAAGAGGCTGTTGCGGCAACGAGTGGAATTCGTGTCGAAATCATTGAGATAAAGACGTCCGATACGAATCGATCTGCACTCGACCAACTTGCCGCTCCCCAAATAGTTCGGTCTACTACTAACCTGGCAGAACTTGACGAACTCTACGCAAGTATTGCCCAAGGTTTGGTGGATCGAGTTGAAATTGTGTATCAATCTAATGCACAAGGTGGAGACACAGTTGATCTCGACATTCGTTTGGTCGGCGCTGATCAAACGCGAGAGACCGCAGTGTCGTTTGTTGCGGCCCCAATCTCGACACCACCGGCAACCAACAATTCTGAAAACTTGAGCCAAGGTTTCCCATGGATCTTGCTCTTATCTATCGTGCTCGTCTTTGGCGGACTTACGTTACTGATGATCTCAGTCTTCATACCTCCTGACCGTTCGATGCGACAACGGTTATATCCATCAAACGCTCCCATCTTGAGTCGATCCAGAACGGAAAAAGTCGCAACTGCAATTGAACGTCGCTTACAGAACACCAGTCGCTATAAACGATTGGTTGCTGATATCGAGACATCTGGAATCGACCGCAAAGCATCGGTATTTGTACTCCATACGTTACTCATCACGGCTGCGTCAGTGGTTGCCGGCTATGCCTTCATGGGTATTCTGGGCGCCCTGATTGCAATATTCTTGGTTCCGTTTGGGTCACTCAAGTCGCTAGACCGTAAAATCAAACGCCAACACACGCAATTTATTGACCAATTACCCGAGACACTTCAGATGCTCGGGTCAATGTTGCGCTCTGGATATGGACTTGTTCAGGCCCTTGACACCGTCGCCAACGAAGCCGAAGAACCGACACGCAGTTTGCTCGGACAGGTAATGCTGGAAGTGCGAGCTGGACGCGATCTGGTCGAGTCATTGCGCGTGCTCGCCGCTCAATTTGACAGCCTGGACGTTGACTGGGTCGTGGCTGGAATTGAAATTAGCCGCAATGTCGGTGGTGATCTTGCGACTACCCTTGACACCATTGCCGATACCGTTCGCGAGCGAGAAAATCTTCGTGGTCAGATCAATTCCCTCACCGCTGAAGGCCGATTGTCTGCATACGTGATGTTGGTTCTTCCACCAGTCGTTGGGACGATGTCTTTCGTGGTAAATCCAGACTTTGCTGGCGTGCTCTTCGCGGGTAAGGGGCTCCTACTCCTCGCCACCACCGGATTCTTGATGTTCATCGGGTTTATTTGGATGCGATCCATTATCGCCAAGGTGTCATAAATGATCACTCTGATCGGATCCGCCCTCGTAGCCTTTGGTTTAGTTGTTGCTATTTGGTCATTCAAAACATCTCGTAAGTCAACTTCCCTTTTACTCATCGTTCCCCGTGCCGATGACAACCCAGGTGGTGCGTCGAATGACACCTATCTTGGAACTATCGCGAAGATGTTTTACCTTATTACTCCGCCGAAAAGAATCGCACGTCTGAATAAAGTGGTGCAAATGGCTAGCGAACCGGGCTCCTATTCGCTTGAACGCATTCTTGTTCTGAAGTTTTTTGGCGCTTTCACAGTTGGATTCATGTCCTTTCTATACTTTATGAAAAAACCTGGTCTTCTCGGTTTCGTTTTTATAGTGATAGGACTGATCAGTGGATTTGTTCTTCCAGAAATGCTCGTATCGTCCCGCGCTAAGGCACGTCAGGATGCAGTGCGTACGGCTCTAGCTGATGCGATTGACCAACTCGCAGTAACAGTTCGTGCCGGCTTGAGTGTCGACAACGCCCTTGTGCGAGTGAGCGAAACTTTACGTGGTCCCCTTGCGGAAGAATTGAGTCGAGTCGTTCAAGATATTCAGCTCGGAATATCACGCTCCGATGCATTACGCAAATTCGCCGAACGAATGGACATCTCTGAACTGAACTATTTTGTTCGAGCCCTCATTCAAGCTGACTCGCTTGGAGTATCTGTCTCTTCCACATTGGCTAGTCAATCTCAGCAAATGCGAATCCGTCGAAGGCTCCGATCTGAAGAGAAAGCAATGAAACTTCCCGTGAAGATCCTTGCGCCAACACTTCTGTGCATTTTGCCAGCACTTATGATCATCGTGCTCGGACCAGCGGTCATTCAGTTGATGCGCAACCTGCAAATCTGACGAAACGAAGACGCGTCGTCGACTCAGAGCCCAGAATTGGCTGCTGAGAACACGAATACAACAAGAGTCCCAAACGCCAGGAATGGACCAAACGGCATGTCGTCGCTTCGATTAGCCCGCCCCGAGACGAGAAGGACAAGGGCAAAGATTGCAGCTAGAAAAAAGGATGCCACGAGAGCAAGTAGGACTGTCCTAACACTGATCCAGCCGGCGTATAGGCCTATAACCGGCGCCAACCGCACATCTCCCGAACCCATTGCACCGCGTCCAATCAGGTACA
>JBJOEQ010000128.1:0-21910 GCA_046049195.1 Actinomycetota bacterium
TTGAATTCTCTGGCGCATCGGGCAAAGGCGACAGACCAATTGTTGTCAGTTATTCATCGAGTCCGCCAGCCGAAGTGATATTTGCTGATCCACCAGTTGATGCTGCACCAACGGCAGTTGCCTCTCTCACCTGCTTTGAACAAATTGAGTATGCGGGCATTCTTCGCGGCACCAAACACGAGGCTGAAGCGAAATTGCTTATCGATTATCTCACCGACCTCACATTTCAAAACGACCTGCCGCTCACCCAGTTTGTTTTTCCGGTGCACAGTGGCGCTGTATTGCCAGAGGCTTTCACCAAGTATGCACTGCGGCCAGAAAACCCTTTGCGACTTGAAGCAGACGTGATAGCAACCAATCGCACTGCTTGGCTTGATGAGTGGTCGGCCATCGTTCTGAAATAAACATGAATCAAGTTGCATCAACGAACATCGCATATTCGCCCTATAGGCGCAGTGCTCGCTGGCTATGGATAGCGCCAACAGTATTCTTGATATTGATCTTGGTGATACCAACTACGGCAATAATTTTGCGTGGTGCAACTCTCGAGGGTTTCAGAGATGTACTCAATAATTCGACGATCAAACAAGCATTGTGGTTTACTGCATGGCAAGCCCTTGCAAGCACGGCGCTGACATTGATTGTTGCGCTACCAGCGACTTTTGTGTTGTCTCGCTTTGCATTTACAGGTAACCGTGCCTTGCAGGCTCTCATCACTGTGCCATTTTTGTTGCCAACAGTGGTGGTCGGTGCTGCGTTCTTGGCGGTGCTTCCTTCACAACTGCATTACACCGCAACTGCCCTTATTATTGCGCACGCATATTTCAATCTCACCGTGGTGGTGCGCATCGTTGGCGCGCGCTGGGAGCAACTGCATCCAGGTATCGAGCAGGCCGCGCGCACACTTGGTGCATCACCATTAACCGCCTTTCGCACAGTGACCCTGCCGCTTTTGCGCAGCGCACTTGCCACCGCCAGCGGAGTAATTGCGTTATTTGCTTTTACCTCATACGGCATCGTGCGCACGCTTGGTGGCCCGGCTAGAGCAACAATTGAAACTGAGATCTATACGCGCAGCGTATTAATCGGTGACATGCCTGGCGCTATTGCTCTCTCAATTGTGCAAATGATTGTGCTCACTGCACTGTTGTGGTGGTGGGCAAAACGTCATCGTGGCGAATCTGTGAGCCCACAGATATCTGTCGCGCAACGATCGCCAAGCACTCGTGGTCAAGTTGCACTGGTGTATGGCATTGCGCTTGCAACTGCCGCAGTAGTTATTGCCCCATTGTCTGCACTTCTGTGGCGCTCACTTACCCGAACAACACCTAGCGCCACTCGCTTTACACTTGCTGGGTGGCGAGCGGTTACATCGTCGACAACTCTTGGGGCGATATCCACCAGCACGTTGTTTGCGTTGTGTGCCATGGTGATTGCAACAGTGCTTGGACTCATGGTGGCTCTAGGAGTCGCATACGGATCACCGAGATTTGTGTGGCTCGAGCGTATTTCTGTACTGCCTCTCACCGTCTCTGCTGTAACTATTGGACTTGGCATTCTGATTACTTATGACACTGCGCCATACGATTTTCGATCGGCGTGGATCATCACCCCGCTCGCCCATTCATTGATTGCTTTACCGATTGTGGTTCGCATCGTGTTGCCAGTTGTACGACAAATTCCGAGAGGCCTGCAGTCGGTCGCATCCACCCTTGGAGCAACGCCGCTACAAACATGGCTGACAGTCGATCGCCCGCTGATATCTCGTGCGATTGGCGCATCGGCAGCAATTGCATTTGCTATTTCGATCGGCGAATTTGGTGCCACAAGTTTTCTTACCCGCAGAAGCAGCGAAACTCTGCCGGTCACAATCTCGCGCCTGCTTTCGCGGCCTGGAGACGCACTGCGCACTCAGGCCTACGCGCTCTGCGTCATTATTGTGGTTATCAGCATGATCGCAATATTTCTCATTGACATGTTTCGACCAAGCAAAAAGGCAAAGTGATGCTCGCACTCACCGGTATCACTCTCAACTATGAAGGCCGAACCATTTTGGACAGTGCAAGCCTCAGCGTTGCGCGAGGTGAGATTGTCTCGCTCGTTGGCCCAAGTGGTTCAGGCAAGACAACACTGCTACGGGTGATTGCTGGTCTTGAACAACCGAGTCAAGGCACAGTGGTTATTGACAACAAACTAATGACCGGAATTCCGACCCACAAGCGTGATGTTGGTCTTGTGTTTCAGGACAACCAGTTGTTCCCTCACCTGTGCGTCTTTGACAACATCGCTTACTCATTGCGAATTAAGCGAGTTTCAAAAGCACTGCAGATCGAGAAAGTGAACGAAATGCTCAGTCTCATTGGCATGGAAGATCTCGCGCACCGTGACGTTGGCCAACTCTCAGGCGGCGAAGCAAAACGAATTGCAGTCGCTCGCGCACTCGTTGCTGATCCATTTATTTTGTTGCTAGACGAACCTCTCACGGGGCTCGATGCCGAACTTCGCGACCGACTTCTCGAAGACATGGGTGCTCTACTGCGTACTCGTGGAACCACAGTGGTGCACGTTACCCATGATCACAACGAGGCAGCACGATTGTCGGACCGCGTAGTTGATGTGCGTACTTTGGGCAAGTCGGGCGTGCAACTACAGTAAAGCGCGATGACTAACGACCCAGTGCGCATCGGATTTTTGGGTACTGGCTTTATCGCCACCTATCACTCCAAGAGTCTCAAGCGAGGTGGTGCAAATATTGTGCGCGCAGGTGCCTACGACACCGATGCCGATCGCGCTCAAGCATTTTGCCTAGCAAGTGGTCACACAATATGTGCGTCGGAGGACGAGGTGATTGCATCAGCCGACGCGGTCTATGTGTGCACGTGGACTTCAGAGCATCGCAGGCTTGTTAAAAAAGTCATTGCGGCTGGCAAAGCCGTGTTTTGTGAAAAACCGTTGTCGCCAACGTTGGCCGAGGCGGAGCAACTCGTGAGTGAAGTCAACGCGAGCGGCGTAATCAACCAAGTTGGTTTAGTGCTGCGACATGCACCAAGTTATTTGTTGGCACGTGAGTTGATTGCCGAAAAGAAATCTGGTCGTGTGATGAACGTGGTGTTTCGAGACGACCAGTTCATCCCAATTCAGAGCTACTACGCATCGGACTGGCGTAAGGACGCCTCGAAAGCAGGAGCGGGAACACTGCTCGAGCACAGCATCCACGACATTGACATGCTGCACTTCTTGATCGGCACTATTACTGATACAAGTATGAGGTCGCACAACTTTCATGGCCATCCAGGTATTGAAGACTCGGTGAGTGCAACACTGCAGTTTGCAAATGGTGCAGTTGGAACCCTCTCATCTATCTGGCACGACAACCTCACACGACCGAGCCAACGCAGTGTCGAGATCTTTTGTGAAAATCGGACGATCACCATGCGTGGACATGAATGGTTTGGACCAGTCGAGTGGCACGACAGCGACGGCGTAACGGGCTCGCTTGGCACCGACGAGTTGCTTGCTCACACCGAACCACTTGCTTATGGTGCAAGCAATGCCGATTGCGCATTTGTACACGCAGTTGCCAGCAACACACCCGCCTACCCCGATGTCAACGTGGCGTTGCAAGCTCACCGCACAGTAGACGCGATGTATCGATCTGCAGCTCAAAATGGATCGAATGTAAACATCAATGACTAACGATTCTTTGGTTGAGGAAGTGCCAACTGCTGAGGTGCTCGTGTTGCGCATGGCCGTGCTGCGAGACGGAACACCGTCACAAGACCCCCGCTACGCAGAAGATGACACCGAGGGCTCAGTGCATCTTGGTATTCGAGAGAGCGGCGTCTTGATTGCGTGTTCTACATGGTTGCCACGACCATGGCCACTCGATATTGATGTACCCGCAACACAACTGCGCGGTATGGCTGTAGCAAAACATCTGCAATCCAAAGGACTCGGGCGAATACTGCTGTTAGCCGGTATCGAGAGAGCCCATTCGCTGGGCTCAACATATGTGTGGGCCCGCGCGCGCGACAACGCGCTGTACTTTTATGAAAAAAATGGATTTGCGACTATCGGAGATCAATTTATTGACGAAGCGACTGGTCTCGGCCATCACCTCGTGATGATCGAAGTGTAATTACTTTTATTTTTTGATTTCAACAGCAATTTTAAACAGTGTTGTTGAGCTTGGGGTTTGCTTCACCAAAATTTCGACGACCCACTCGCCAGCATAAGCAAATTCAATTACCCCCGAAAAGTGATTGGGTCTGGTCTCTTGAAGCGCGATCGGTCCATTGGGTATATTGCGCGAAGGCATCGACATTCGAGCAGTTGCAGAATCAACCTGAATCAATGAACCGTCCGCCGTTGCAACCACAATGTGCACCTCGCTTTGGCCAACGCGTGCAGAAGTAAGCGACAATTCAACAATCATCTGCCCCTGAAAAATGGAGGACGAAAGCGGTGCTGGTTCAAGCACCCCTTTTGGCGGCATGGCAACGAGGGTTGAGGTGAGAGCCAAGATGATGAGACCGAATAACACTTCGATACCCATTGATTGGCGCAATGAACCAGATTGCTTGCGTTGCATCGCCTTCCGTGACACTGCGCCGAGCGCAATCAAGACGATCACGAGACACACCTTGACAATCAGTGTTCTTCCGTAACGACTGTCCAATATCTGACCAAAGCCGTCCAACATCAGCCACGCCTGCAGTGTTCCAGTGAGAACAATGACAGGTACCGCAAAGCCTGCAGTGCGCGAAAACCACTGCAACGAAGGTGCAGATGTTGATTCGTCGCTTGCAAGCCACATGTTGCGGTCATACACAATGATCATCAGTGGCCCAACCCAAAGCGACACGGCAAGCAGGTGCAACATGTCAAGACCAACGCTCAGTGCAACAGGATTTGTAGCAACAGGATGCCCGGCTAACGACATCGTGAGAGTGACACCAACGAGCGATGCCCATGCACCAAACTTCCACCACCACGTGCCACGAAACTGAATCACTGCGATCAGTGCGCCGATGATGCCGAGCAACACAAGTCGCGCAAGTTGCATCTTGCCGTACTGCGTCGTCAGGGTTTCCCAAAGCAATGAAAGATCTACTGCCTTGTAGATCTTGTATCCCGAAATGTGTGGGCCGTATGCAATCAATCCCTCAAGAGTGCCTAATGCAGCAAATGCCCAACCGCCCTTCAGTGCGAGGGTTGAGAGTGGAGAAAGTCGATCGGTGCGCACGGCCTGCAGCAACCCAATGCCGCCGATGAGCAATACAACTCCAAGATACGTCACCCAACGAATGATGTCGAACAATCTTGCAAGTCCGTGACGCTCGAGAACTTGACCATTACTTATTGCAGACACGACGGTTGAAGCATTGCCAATCTGAAATGTAAAAGACCCCTGAATGGGATGACTATCTACCGAAGCAACGCGCCAGATCACCACATAGGTGCCCGGTTCTAGCGGCGAGATCGGTGCTCGAACTATGGATTTACTGGTTGCATCACGAATTGGTTTGACTGTTTGAACATCATTGCCAGACGAATCAAGAATGCGAATCCTGCCAAACACGGTGTCAACAAATTCGTTGAAGAACAATGCAATTTCTGTTGGCGACTGATCAAGAACTGCACTCGGTGCTGGCTCGCTTGTGAGCAAGATTGCATGTGCTGAGGCAATTTGGGCTGGTGCAAGCACGGTGAGCAATGCAACGACAACTAATGCCAATCTTGCCAGCAGTTTGCGCAACAACACTTCAGTAGGCATCTACAACTGGCAACCCATCGACAGCGAGTCTGCCAAGCAGCCATGCGAGACGATGATTGGGCGACAACTTGGCAGCAGCATCGGGCAACATGGTGAGCCCCATCGATTTGCGACTATTCCAGATCATGAGTTGTCGATCCAACTCAAAGCGCACGAATGTTGCGTCCCAACTCTCAAACGAATAATTCAAATTGAGATCAGCGTGATGAACTTCGGTTTCACACCAGCGCATCAGCATCAGATCGGTAATCGCTACTCGCCCACCACCAGCGTGCGACTTGATGCCAAAACCTGTCCATGTTGTTGGGGTGGCTGACGCCCATGCGCCTTCGAGCGCGTAAATGCTCGCGCGCGCATGACCCACGAGTTCGTGCGCACTGAGACTCGACCACGCCTCAATTTGGGCATCGCGTGTTGGCTTGCCGCCCTCATATTGTTCAGTTTCTTCGCCTCGGCTTGCTGCTGCAAACATGCGCACGTGGCTGTAAGCATTGTTAGCCAAATGGCTCAACACATGACCGCGGCTCCAGCCAGCAAGCATTGATGGTTGTCGACACTGCTCATCGGTAAGCCCGTCTAGCGCCTGCAATAACCGCTGATGTGAAGCCGCACATCCAACCACCTGGGCGTTGAGAATGCGACTTGAATCAACCATCGCGAACAACGGTAGTGGCTGAGCCTTTACAAACGAGAAGAGCGTTGCGGAATCACGACAACAGTGCCGTCTGCCTCGTGGTGCACGCGGGCCGAAACTCCATAAAACTCTGCAAGAGTTTCGCTTTTCAAAACCTGCTTGGCTGTGCCTTCGGCAACTCGATGGCCTTCGTGCATCAACACCAATCGATCGGCATATAAACCAGCAAGCGTGAGGTCGTGCATTGCAGAAATAATTGTGAGACCTTGCTCCCGACGCAAGCCGTCTACGAGTTCGAGCGCTTGTTGCTGATGACCGATATCGAGGGCACTCGTTGGTTCGTCGAGCAGCAACACTGGTGCTTCTTGTGCAAGCGCTCGGGCAATAACTAATCGCTGAACTTCTCCGCCCGACAACGTGCCCAGTTTGCGTGCAGAAAACTGAACAAGATCGAGACGATCCAAGACTCGATCAATTACGTCGCTGTCATGTGAAGTTTCGGACGAGAAGTAATTGATGTATGGGTTGCGACCAAGCAATACGTATTCGTATACCGACATGTCGGTTGGAATCACGGGTGCTTGTGGCACATACGCAATATGTTGCGCTCGCCAGCGAGCCGATGCTGCAGGAATTTCGGTTTGATTAATTGCTACCGAGCCCGTGTACGGCACGAGACCTGCTGCTGCACGAAGCACAGATGACTTGCCCGCTCCATTAGGACCAATGAGACATAACCACTCGCCCGAATGCAATAGGTCATTGAAGCCCACCACTGCATTAGTGCCGTTGTACGAAACTGTGAGATCACAAAAGCCGATTGCGGTCATCTCGACACATCCCGCGTTCGCAGCAGTAACAAAAAGAATGGTGCACCAATGAATGCAGTGACGACGCCAATAGGTGTTTCGGCTGGACTCGCCAGCACTCGACTCGGAATATCTGCAGCCACCAAAAATGCCGCACCAAGCATCATGCTCATTGGTAACACCACGCGATTGCTCGCACCAACAAGGAGTCGAACTGCATGCGGCACGATGATGCCAACGAAACCGATTAATCCAGTGACAGCTACGACTGAAGCGGTACCGAGAGTGGCAGCCAACACCACGATGAGTCGCACTCGGCGCACATTGATACCAAGCGCAAGTGCCTCGTCATCGCCGACACGCATCACATCAAGTAACCGTCTGTGCAAAAGCAAAACAACTGAAGAAACAAGGACATACGGCAGAATAAGGCGAACATCGCCCCACGTTGCGCTTGACAGTCGGCCCAAGATCCACGAATACACCTGGCGCACGACATCGCTATTGCGCTGCAAAACGAAGGCCTGAATCGCTGTAAGCATTGATGTAACCGCAACACCCGCCAGCACCAATGTCGTGCCAGACCGCACGCTTCCGAATGCCGTGCCGACTACGTAGGTCACGAGTACCGCACAAAGCGCACCAATAAAAGCAGCGAGTGGCAGAGGATCAATGATCCATGACGAGGTTGTTTCGCGTTGGAGTGTGAAAATGATTGTTGCACCGAGCCCCGCACCAGCAGCAACACCAAGCAGATATGGGTCGACGAGTGGATTACGAAAAACCCCTTGATAGCTCGCACCAGACACCGAAAGCATTGAGCCAACAAGTGCTGCAAGCACAACACGCGGTGCGCGGATTTGCCACACCAAGTTCCAATCTGCTCGTGACATACCACTGTTCAAAGAAACAAACGGCACATGATCAAGTAACTCTGCGGGAATGCGCCACCACTGTGGCCCAGCTGGTCCAATCATTAAGCCAACGAGAACCATGAATGCCACCACTGCCCCACTGAGGGCAAACGACAAAGGTTGTTTGTCGCGGCCCCCAATGGAGTGAGAAGTGATGACAGATGTCGGCATCAACAGTGTTACTTGGCAGACGCTTTCGTGATTGCTTCGCCGATTGCTACGACCAGTTCGACAATGCGTGGTCCCCAACGTGACGCAATGTCATCGTCGAGAAGTGCAATGTTGCCGGCGACGACCGCAGTCATGCCACCCCAACCATCACGCGCCGCAACCGTCTCGGCAGTCTGTGCGCAACACTTTGTGTCGGCCAAAACAATGATGTCGGGATTGGATGAGACGATTGCCTCTGCTGATAATTGTGGATAGTCATTGCCCGCTTCTGCGTTGTCGGCAATATTTCGAAGACCAAACAAATTAAACAACTGACCGATAAACGAATTGGATGTCGCCGAGTAGTAGGTGTCGTCAAGCTCGTAGTAGTACGACAACGGTGTCGCAGGGGCAACAACTGCCGCCACCGCCGCATCAATTTCGGTCTGCATAGAAGCAACAAGTTGATCTGCTTCTGTCACGTGCCCAACAAGCATTCCAAGTTGTTCAATCTGCTCGTACACACCGTCGAGATTGGTTGGAGCATTTGCGATGAACAACGGAATATTGAGAGAACCGAGCTGCTCTGCAAGGCCTCCTGGGTCGTACGACGCGATAACGAGATCGGGAGAAAAACCGCTAATCGCCTCAATGTTTGGCTCAAAGCCAGAAAGCATTGTGCCGAGCGCGACTGCTTCAGCTGGATAATTAGAATACTCATCGACTGCAACAACCTGTGCTCCTGCGCCAATGGCATACAACATTTCAGTCGAAGTTGGCGACAGCGAAATGATTCGCATCGGTTGTGCATCAAGAGTTAAGTCACCAACAGTGACTGGATATGTTGCAGTTGATTCAGTTGCTTCAACAGCAATTGTCGTGTCTGAGGTATCTGCGCTACTGCCACAACCTGCGATCGTTGCAGTGAGTGCAAACAAAAAGCCGGCAATGCCGGCCTTGGTCAATTTATTCATTAGTGGGTCTCCTTGCTCTTCTTGCGAGAGCGGTTGATGAAGCAATGAACCAGGCGACCGGACTTACGAACTTGATGTTCGAACTACCGTTGCGTGACAGTGCCGGAATCTCACCGGACTTCGCTGGGAACTTTGCGCCACGACTATTGCCGTGGTGAAGAAAGACTAGCCCGTCACGAAGGCAGCGAGACGTTCCATGCCCTCTTTTAGGTCGGCATCGCCAAGCGCAAAACTGAATCGAGCAAAACCCGGTGCACCAAAGGCCTCACCTGGCACGAACGCCACCTTGACACGGTCGAGTACAAGATCGGCCAACTGCATCGAGTCGGTTGCAGTTTCTCCGCTCAGCGACTTGCCGAGCAAGCCACGAACATTTGGGAAGCAATAAAACGCGCCCTGGGGTTCCATACACGTAATACCAGGAATTGCGCTCAGCATCTCGTGCATCAAGGTGCCTCTACGAGAAAATGCTTCGCGCATCATTCCAACTGCAGACAAGTCGCCGCTCACTGCTTCGAGTGCAGCCATCTGCGCAACGTTGGAAACATTGGAAGTGGTGTGCGACTGAAAGTTGATTGCAGCCTTCATCACATCTTTTGGCCCGATCATCCAGCCAACTCGCCAACCTGTCATCGCATAAGTCTTTGCAACGCCGTTGACAATGATGCATTTGTCGGCGATCTCTGGCACGAGTGTTGGCATCGATGAAAACTTGTGCTTGCCATAGGTGAGGTGCTCGTAGATTTCGTCTGTAACTACCCAGATGCCGTGCTCAACAGCCCATTTGCCTATCGCAATAGTTTCTTCTGGCGTGTAGACCGCACCGCTTGGGTTGTCGGGCGAAACGAACAGCAACACTTTGGTGCGAGCAGTGCGAACTTTTTCGAGTTGCTCAACCGTGACTTTGAAATCTGTTTCTTCTGTGGTGTCAACAATGACCGAGACTCCATCGGCAAGCGCAACAGCCTCTGGATATGTTGTCCAATACGGTGCCGGAATAATTACTTCATCACCCGGATCGCACAACGCCGCGAACGCAACGAACACCGCATACTTGCCACCAACAGTCACGAGCACTTGTGATGCATCGCAAACAAATCCGCTATCGCGCTTTGTCTTGACCGCAATGGCCTCGCGCAACTCTGGCAAACCGGCCGCTGGCGTATAGCGATGAAACTTTGGGTCGCGTGCAGCACGAACTGCGGCCTCGACGATTCGCTCTGGCGTCGGAAAGTCTGGTTCGCCAGCACCAAAACCAATGACGTTCTCACCCTTGGCCTTGAGCGCTTTAGCCTTGGCATCAACCGCCAGGGTCGCCGATTCGGCAATGGCATTCAGTCGGGCAGAAACACGGTTTTGGGGGTTTTGATGCGTTGTCACGGATGCCATGCTTACACAGTGGACACACGTGAAACGAAAACATTGCGAGATCATCCATGCAAGTAAGTGATGTGCTGGATGGCGACTGGGATGCCATTGAGCCCCTGCGAAACCCCGTTCTCGTAGTAGCCCTACGAGGCTGGTTTGACGTTGCAGGCGTGGCTACTGGAGCTTTGGAGTGGGCAATCCAGGATCGCCCCGTAACCGTTGTTGCTTCCATTGACCCCGACCCATTTTTTGACTTCACCCAAGAGCGCCCAGAGACATTTATTGACGAAGATGGCGAGCGCCAGATTCGCTGGCCCGAAAATGAGTTTCTCGTAACGCGATTCCCTGAAGGATCTCGAGATTTGGTTCTTGTTTCTGGTGTCGAGCCACACTTGCATTGGACTACCTTTGCCGACTGCATCGTGGAATGTGCGCGCAAACTCAAATGCGATGTTGTTGTAACTGTTGGCGCCACAGCCGATGGGGTGCCGCACACACGCTCTCCTCTCGTCTTTGGCAGCACTACGAATACTTCGCTTGCCCGACGCCTCAAACTCTCAAGGCCGCAGTACCAGGGCCCTACGGGCGTTGTTGGCGTGATCCACGAACGACTTGAGCGCGAAGGCATTACTGCCGTGTCGTTACGAGTGGGCGTGCCCCATTATTTGGGCAATGCTCAACACCCAAAGTCTTCTGCTGCGCTATTGCGCAAACTCGAGCATGTGTTGGGCGTGCCCACAAGCCATGGCGAGATGTACGAAGAGATTCAGCGCTGGGAAGAATTGCACGACGCCGCGATCGAAGGCGACGACCAAACCACGAGTTATTTGGCGATGCTTGAAGACGAATATGACCGCCGGGTCCAGGAAAACATTCCTACTGGCGATGCGTTAGCCGCCGAGTTTGAAAAATTCTTGCGCGAACAACAAGATGGCAATGACGACAAACTTTAAATAATCAGAACGAAAGTTAACCCATCCGACCGCTGATGTAATGCTCTGTGCGAGTATCTGAAGGCGTTGAGAAAATTTTTCGGGTTTCGTCATACTCGACAAGAACACCAGTTGGCCTCGTGGCGTCGGCGTCTACTTCGGTATTAAAAAATGCAGTGCGATCACTTACACGGGCTGCCTGCTGCATGTTGTGTGTCACGATCACGATTGGATATTGACCCTTAATTTCCTGCATTAAGTCTTCAATACGAGCAGTCGCAATTGGATCTAGCGCAGAACAGGGTTCATCCATTAACAACACATCTGGGTCAACTGCAAGTGCTCGCGCAATACATAGCCGCTGCTGTTGGCCGCCCGAAAGCGAAAACGCTGAGTCACGTAAACGGTCTTTCACTTCATCCCATAATGCTGCGCGCTTCAGTGAACGTTCTACCAATTCATCTGTCTCCGATTTAGATGGCTTTCCGTTTACTCGTGGACCAAAAGCAACGTTGTCATAAATTGATTTAGGGAAGGGATTTGGCTTCTGGAAAACCATTCCGATTCGACGTCTTACTTCACCAGCGTTTGCATCTTCACCATACAGATCAATGCCGCGATAGAAAATTTTTCCACCAACCTTGGCACTTGGAATCAGATCATTCATCCGATTGAAGCAACGGATAATTGTTGACTTTCCGCAACCAGAAGGTCCAATAAGTGCAGTGATTTCATTTCGATGAATTTTTAAATCAACATTCTTTACCGCAAGAAAATCACCATAGTGCACCTGAAGGCCGCGAGATTCCATAATCATCTCTTTATTCGGCGTCCCACTTGATTCAGATGGGAGGCTGTCTGGACGAAGACTCACACCTCGAACTGTATCTCCTGTTGTGACTGCAGTGGAAACATCATTGTCCATTATTTTATTCATGTCTTTTACCATGACTTTCTGCTTCGGTCTCGAATGACTATTGCGAGAAGATTAAGTCCGACTAACAATAAAAGGAGCACAATAATTGCTGCAGCGCCCACAGCACGAAATTCGTCCTGTGCCTCCTGTACGTATTTCATAATTATTAAAGGCAGCACCGTGTAGTCGGATGTGTAGCCAGAAGGGTTTGAACTGACGTAAGCCAATGCACCCAACAAAATCAATGGCGCCGACTCACCTAGTGCGCGCGAGACACCCAGAATGCTTCCCGTCGCTATACCAGGGATAGCCGCAGGTAGCACTTGCTTACTGACTGTTTGCCAACGCGTCGCACCAAGTGCGTAAGCACCTTCACGCAGGCTCGACGGAACTGCCTTAAGGGCTTCACGAGAGGAAACAATCATGACCGGTAGCACCATCATGGTGAGAACGGCTGAAGCCGTTCCGACGGTGAATCCCCATCCCAACCAGCCGCGAGCAACAAAAGCAAGCCCCAAGATGCCGAACACAATGCTTGGAACTCCTGCCAACGTCTGCATGTTGAGTGTAACGAGACGATTAAATCGGCTTTCCTTATTTGCGAACTCCTCTAAGTAAATCGCGCTGCACAAAGCGATAAACAACGAAACAACGCCGCTGGTGACAACAACCCAGATTGAGCCGAATATCGCTGACTGAATGCCTGCGTCCTCGGGAAACGGAGATGGAAAACCTGTGATCAAGTCAAGATTTATCCGCGTGTAACCCTTCAGCAATGTACTCAAAACAAGAAAAAACAGCGTTAGAACACCAACAAGAGTGGCAATCCACAAACCCGAAAGAAAAAGTTTGTCGCGAAATTTACGCGAAGGGCTAGTGCTGTCTTTCAGGTCTGAAGCAAACCGTGATACAACGTTCACTGCTGTCGTGCTCATTCGTACACCTCACGAAATCGGGTTACTATCCGTTGACTTAAAATATTGAGTCCAAAAGTGATCACAAACAACATCGCACCGACCGCAAAAATTGTTCGATAGCCAGTTGAGTCAGTGGCCTGATCTCCCAAGCCGGCAAAACCGATGAATGACGACATTGTTTGCATCGGTTCACCAGGATTAAATGTGAAATTAGCAGTGCTGCCTGCCGCCAAGAGCACGATGGTCGTTTCACCAATTGCTCGGGACATGGCGATCACTGCAGCCGCAATAATTCCAGAAAGCCCGGCCTGAAGAATCACTCCGGTGCACGCTTCTCGCTTAGATGCACCTAGTGCATAAGCACCATCGACTAGCGCGCGAGGAACAGACGCCATTGCGTCCTCTGCCAGTGTGGTCATCATTGGAAGAATCATGAGACCGACAGTTATTCCCGCGGCAAGGGCGCTATAAAAACCGACATCGCTAAAAATCCAGATTTTTTGCGCAACATTTGGCGCGATGAAATTCAGTGCAAAAAATCCAAAAACTACTGTTGGCACGCCAGCCAAAATTTCGAGAACTGGTTTGAGAATTCTTTTTGTCTTTGGAGATGCGTACTCGCTCAAGAAAAAAGCCACGCCAAGCCCGCCCGGAACTGCAATGACTATCGCAATCAACATGACGGTGAAAGTGCCAATAATCAGAGGCCACACACCAAAATCTGGTGGCTCGTACAGTGGAAACCAGTTAGTCGTGAAGAGAAACTCTGAAATGCTCACTTCTTGAAAAAATTGAATGGTTGGTCGAACAAGCGCAATCACCACACCTGTTGTGATGAGCACACCGCTTGTCGCAACTACAGCGAGAAAGAGCTTGATAAACACTTCAGCGCGTTGCTGGCGAGCTTTTAAGCCAGATGGCTGCAGCAAGCCTCTATTTGGTAATTGTGCACTCATGTATCAATTCTTCCACTTTTTATTACACGGACTGAAAAGGACAATAATGAGAAAAGAGGGCCCCAGAGCCTGCGCTCCGAGACCCTCCTTCCAAGAAAGATTTATTACTTCTTTACTCGCGGGAGTTTGGCAATTAGTGCCATTTCCTTTGCCAAGGTAGTCATCTGTGGCTTTGTCAAAGGTACGAAGATTGCGTCTTCGCTAATTTGAGCCAGGTTGTCTACCCAGAACTGAATGTAAGCGCCAACCGCTGGCTTCGTCGAGATTGACGCGTTCTTCACGTATGTGAAAAGCGGGCGGGAAAGAGGGTATTGCTGTGCCTGAACCGTTGTATTTGACGGAGTAACGCAGCCCGCACCCTTATCCATTTGCACAAGCTTCACTTTGCTCTCATTCTCCAAAGCGTATGAAAGACCGAAGTATCCCATACCGCCAGTGTCACCCGAAACTCCGGCAACGGTTACGTTGTCGTCCTCGGAGGTTTGAACGCCATCTTTGCGAACTTGCTTCGCCTTGCCGTTCACCATTTCGGTGAATGAGTCAAACGTGCCTGAGTCAGTTCCTGCACCGAACAGTTTGATTGCAGTTTCTGGGAAGCCAGCGCGGACATCTGACCATTTGGTCACCTTGCTGTTCAAGTTCCAAATCTTCTTCATTTCAGCCATTGTGAGGCAACTCGCCCATGTGTTGTTCTTATTAACAACCACTGCAAGTCCATCGTTTGCAATCAAGATTTCCGTGAATGCAATTCCGGCAGCCTGACAAATTGCAGCTTCAGTTGACTTAATTGCGCGAGATGCATTCGAGATATCGGTTTCGCCACGGCAGAACTTTTCGAAACCGCCACCGGTTCCTGAAAATCCAACAGTAACTTTTGCGCCATCACCCTTTTTCACGCTCTTAGTTGCATTTTCAAAGTACTTTGCAGCTACTGCCGACAACGGATACACCGTGCTGGATCCATCGATGCGAATTGTTTCTTTGTTTGCGTTAGCAATGATGTACTGACGCTCAGTTGTTTTGGTCCATGCGAATTTTGCTGTCTTCTTTGGATCCTTAGAGTGCAACGATGTGCCCTTAACGATCTCGCAACGGATGTAGGACGTTCCTACCTTTTCGATTTTGTAAGCATCCTTCTGCTTGCACGAGTCGCCAATTTTGGCAGCGCTCACTGGGCTTGCCGAAGACATGGCAACCACGCCAACGGCTACTGTTGCAACGACGAAACGTGCAACCTTTGATTTCGTGACATTTGATGCCATGTGCTTATTGCTCCTTGTGGTGGTCTTGTGAAGACGAGATCTTTCTCGCCTCTGGACAAACTATGAGAATGACAAGAACAACACCCAACAACCCCACGAACTCAGTCTCAAATTTTGGTTAACAATGGGTTAACTGAATTTGGGCGACAGAATATCTCGGCGCAACGTAATACCCATGTACTTACACAATGAACTATGGATGAACTTACACAGTCGGTAATGATCCTGTGGAGAACTATCCCTTTGCTGCGGCGAAACCCTGCTCTAGGTCGGCCAAAATATCTTCGACTGTCTCGAGCCCAACCGACAAGCGAACGAGGCCTGGAAACACTCCCGTTGACTTTTGCTCTTCCGGAGACAATTGACTGTGCGTCGTTGATGCTGGGTGGATCACAAGGCTGCGAACGTCGCCGATATTGGCCACATGGCTGTGCAACGTGAGACCCTCAACAAACTTCTGGCCGGCTTCGACGCCACCTTTGATATTGAACGCGAGCACCGAGCCGTAACCCTTGCCTTTGCCGTACTTCTTGGCGCGCTCGTGCCACTTGCTGGTGGTGAGACCGGCATAGAACACCTCTTCAACTTGGTTGTGCTTGGCCAAAAACTCGCCAACTATTTGGGCGTTAGCCCAGTGGCGATCCATGCGGAACGACAATGTCTCGAGACCTTGCAAAAAGTTGAATGCATTGTCTGGAGTAGTTGCCATGCCCAAGTCGCGCAACATCTGTACGCGAGCCTTAATAATGAATGAACCGTGACCAAGTGCTGGCCAGTATGCAAGACCGTGGTACGACGGATCTGGCTCGGTGAAGTTTGGAAACTTGTCGTTTTGACCGAAGTCAAACTTGCCACCGTCGATAATTGCTCCACCGATTGATGTGCCGTGACCACCGATGAACTTGGTGAGCGAATGCACGACGATGTCTGCGCCCCACTCGATTGGACGAATTAAGTACGGGGTTGGAACAGTGTTGTCGACGATCAGTGGCACGCCAGCTGCGTGTGCAACTTTGCTGATGCCCTCAATGTCAAGAATGTTGTTGCGTGGATTGGCCAACACTTCTCCGTAGAACAACTTGGTGTTTGGTTGGACTGCAGCCTTCCACTGATCGAGGTTGTCTGGGTCTTCAACGAACGTGACATTGATGCCGAGTTTTGGCAACGTGTAGTGGAACAAGTTGTAGGTACCGCCGTACAAACTTGGTGATGCAACGATGTGTGAGCCTGTCTCGGCAATGGTGAGAATTGCAAGCAACTCTGCAGACTGTCCAGAGCTCACTGCAAGTGCGCCTGGCAAACCAACTGCGGTTGCAGTGCCGCCTTCAAGTGACGACAAGCGTGCTTCGAGCACACCTTGCGTTGGGTTCATGATGCGCGTATAGATATTGCCGATTTCGGCAAGCGCAAACAAGTTTTGTGCATGCTGCGCATCGCGAAACACATAACTCGTGGTGCGATACACAGGTACGGCGCGCGCACCAGTGGTTGGGTCGGCTACTTGGCCGGCGTGAATTTGACGTGTTTCGAAGCCCCAGTTGTTTGTCATGCCAAGCACCCTAGAGGGCAATTGTTGACCAAACAACTCGGGATTAAAAAACTCTTAATCTATGGACTTATTCGCCTATTTAGGACTGAATAAGGCTTTTTCAGCCTCCTGAAATCTCGGAGACTTTCTTCTTGCCTTTCGAGATCCACGGCATCATTGAGCGCAACTGAGCACCAACCTTTTCGATCGGATGATTGCGACCAGCATTTTGCAACTCGGCAAAACGCTTGCGGCCACCGTCGCTCTCGGCAATCCACTCTTCGGCAAACTTGCCCGACTGAATCTCGCCAAGAATCTTTTTCATCTCTGCTTTGGTTTCGGCGTTGATGATGCGTGGTCCTCGTGAGACGTCGCCGTACTCAGCAGTGTCGGAGATGGAATAACGCATACCGGCGATTCCCTCTTCGTACATCAAGTCAACAATCAACTTCACTTCGTGCAAGCACTCGAAGTACGCCATCTCTGGCTGATAGCCAGCCTCGACGAGTGTTTCGAAACCTGCTTGCACCAGCGACGTGAGTCCGCCACAGAGCACAACTTGCTCACCGAACAAGTCGGTCTCAGTCTCTTCGGTAAATGTTGTTTCAAGAACACCTGCGCGTGCGCCACCGATTGCTTCGGCATACGACAACGCAATTGCTTTTGCTTTGCCCGATGCATCTTGCTCAACAGCGATCAGTGCCGGCACTCCACCACCTTCGGTGTATGTGCGACGTACCAAGTGGCCTGGGCCCTTTGGAGCAATCATGATCACGTCGACACCCTTTGGTGCTTGGATGCGATTGAAACGGATGTTGAAACCGTGAGCGAATGCAATTGCCTTGCCCTCTGTGAGGTGTGGCTGAATGCTTTCTTCGTAAATCTTCTTTTGCTCGGTGTCTGGAGCAAGGATCATGATCACGTCAGCAAATTTTGTGGCGTCAGCAATCGACATCACGCGCAAGCCAGCGCTTTCGGCTTTGGCTTTTGACGACGAGCCGTCACGCAAACCAACAACTACATCAACACCCGACTCTTTGAGGTTGAGTGCATGTGCGTGGCCTTGTGAGCCGTAACCAACAATGGCCACTTTCTTTGCGCGGATAATTGCCGGATCGGCATCTTTCTCGTAATAAATATTTGCGGCCATTAGTTTGCCTTTCCTTGTGTGTTCAGTGCTTTAGTTGCTTTGGTTGCTGTATCGAGTTTTGGAAGTGCAACGCGACCTGTGCGCTGCGATTCTGTAATCCCATATTGTCGCAGCAATTCTGTGAAATCGTCCAATTTTTCAGGACTTCCGTCCAGAGAAACAATTACGGCGTCTGCCCCCACCGAGAGGATGCGACCCTCAAAGATATTAACTAATTCGACGATTTCGCCGCGCTCGGACGCACTGGCCTTGATGGTGGCGACCATGAGCTCGCGCTCCACCGACTTGCGTGGGTCAAGTTCTGAAATGCGCACGACGTCGATCAGTTTGAACAACTGCTTGACGATCTGCTCGAGAGGAGCCGAGTCAACATCGACCACGATGGTGATGCGGCTGTACTCGTCTTGTTCGGTTGGCGCAACGGCCAACGAAAAGATGTTGTAGCCACGACGCGCAAACAACGACGCAACGCGCGCAAGCACGCCTGGTCGGTTTTGCACAAGCACCGACAACATGTGATGTGTTGGTGCACTGCCGTATGGATTTGAGCCGCTCATTTGAGAAATTCCCTTCGTGCGTTTTGTGTTGGGTGCAACATGATGTCGTCGTTGCTTGTACCCGGTGCAATCATCGGAAATACTTTTTCGCCAGCATCAACGCGGAAATCAACAACGACTGGTCGATCGTTGATTGAGTTTGCTTTGTCAATTGCAGATTCAACTTCGGAGGGATCATCGACACGAATGCCAACGCAACCCATCGCCTCTGCCCACTTGACAAAGTTTGGTGTATCCGGTGACAAATACACCTCGGAGTAACGCTCCTCATAAAACATCTCTTGCCACTGGCGCACCATGCCGAGATATGAGTTGTTGAGAATGCCAACCTTGATTGGAATTTTTTCGAGTGATGCAGTGACTAACTCTTGTGCGGTCATCTGAAAACAACCGTCGCCATCGATAGCCCAAACGGTTTTGTCTGGACGACCAACTTTTGCCCCGATGGCTGCAGGAATAGAGAAACCCATCGTGCCCAAGCCACCCGAGTTGACCCATGTATATGGCTCGTTAAAACGCCAATACTGACTTGACCACATTTGGTGTTGACCAACGCCAGAAACCAAAATCGTGCCTTCTGGTGCTGCATCACGCAATTTTTCTAAACAATATTGTGGCTTGAGTGCATTGCCAGGCTCGCTTGGTTCGTACGTCAATGGAAACTGCTCTTGCCAACCACTGACGCGACTGCGCCACGGATTGAGATCGGCTTGTGACGTGCCGCCCTGCAACAACTCTTGGATGGCCTTGACCATTTCCTCAATCACTAAGCGACAGTCGCCGACGATTGGCACGTCTGGCTTGCGTACTTTGCCTTGCTCGGCTGGATCGATGTCGACATGAATGATTTTTGCGTCAGGCGCAAAACCATTGACACGACCAGTCACGCGGTCATCAAAACGCGCACCGAGCGAGATCAACAAATCGCTCTTTTGCATTGCATTGACTGCAGTGGCAACACCGTGCATGCCAGGCATGCCCAAGCACAACGGATGATCATCAGGAAAAGCCCCGCGCGCCATCAATGTGGTGACAACAGGAATCTGCGTAAGTTCGGCAAGTGCGCGCAAAGCATCTGCGGCACGTGCTTTGAGCACACCACCACCGACGTACAGCACTGGTCGCTCGCTACGCAAAATTAATTGCGCAGCCTCTTTAATCATGCGCGTGTGACCCTTGGTGTTTGGTTTGTAACCAGGAAGGCTGTCGGCAACTTCATCATCGGTTGGCCAATTCCAACTCATTTCATTTTGCAATACGTCTTTTGGAACGTCGATGAGTACTGGGCCAGGACGACCCGTTGTTGCAATGTGAAACGCTTGGCGAATTGCCATTGGCAAATCTTGTGCGCTCATGACAAGTTCGTTGTGCTTGGTAACACTGCGTGTAATGCCAACGGTGTCGCACTCTTGAAACGCATCGGTACCAATAGCGCTTGTAGAAACCTGGCCCGTGATTGCAATCATCGGAATCGAATCCATGAATGCGTCACACAACGGCGTAACCATGTTGGTTGCAGCAGGACCACTAGTGACCATGGCAACGCCTGGACGACCTGTGACGTGCGCATAGCCCTCGGCCATGTGACCAGCACCTTGCTCGTGACGCACCAAGATGTGGCGGATTGACGACTGTAGCAATGGGTCGTATGCGGGCAAGATACATCCACCCGGCAAACCAAACATCACATCTACGTTCTCCATCTCGAGGCCGCGAATCAGTGCTTGCGCACCGGTGATCTTTTCACCGAGTTTTCCTATTTTCGTTTGCTTGGATGTCATGTGTTTCTCCGTGTTAGTGCTGTTGACGAACTTATTCTTGGCTTGTTTTTGGGGAATAAAAAAGCCTCCCTTGTGGGAGGCTTGGGCACACGCGGCGAAAGCCGGTGCGCCTAACTAACTACTACTACGACTTTGGTATTGAGGATGGCAGTTGCCTTTGATGTGAACACGTCTTTCAGTGTGTCAGCACAAAAGCCGTTCGGCAACCGATCCCGCAATTATTAGTGCCTCAAGAGCGGTGATTATGCGCCTGGACGGGCCTCGACCACCACCCGCCTGAGCAGATTGAGGCTTTGCCAGTCTGGACCAGAACCGAGGGACGAACTGCGCACGGTCGCAATCGGCACAAGCGCTGAGATCACCTTGACCTTGAGGCCCACCACCTTGACCGAGAGGTATTTGCACACACTTCGCGCTCGTTGCACATTGAGTCGACTCACCATGCCTAACGAATTGTTTTTTGAAAACGAGGTGCATGTAACCGAGTCACCGCGCTTGAGATTTTTGGAATAGCGATTGAGCTGCTCCAGTTGCATCGCACTCAGTGCCGAAACGTTGAGGGCAAACGGCTGCACAACGATCGTCGGAATTGTTCGGGCAATGAGTACTTGAGGGATAACCGAGCTGGATGTTGTTGTCGTAGTCGGAATAGTTGTTTTCGTAGTCGTAGTCGGTGCAACCGTTGTTGTAGTAGTTGTCGGCGCAACCGTTGTTGTAGTAGTCGTCGGCGCAACCGTTGTTGTAGTAGTCGTCGTGGTAGTAGTTACCGGCGTGATCGAAGTTGATGCCAGCGCAGTTGCACCCGTGTTAACCGCATTGAGTGCGCTGACTCGAAATGAATACGATGTGTCATTGACAAGACCTGTAACTGTTGCACTCAGCGATGTAGACGCGCCATCGTTAAACACCGACCACGTAGCAGAACCTGACACCGAATATTCCACTACGTAGTCGGTCACCGCCGACCCACCGTTGTTAGCGGGTGCGCTCCACGACACTGCTGCTTGCGTGTCGCCTGCAACCGCAACAACACTTTGTGGCGCTGTTGGTTCGGTGTCGGTATTGAGAGAGCTGCCACCGAGTGCAACAACGGCCAGTGAGTCGCCCATCTCGTCTGGAACTGAGCCTGCACCAACAGCCGTAATACCACCTGAACCAAGCTGGCCACTCGAACCGTCGCCCCAACACTTGAGCGTTGCATTGTCGAGCACCACGCATGTGTGCGCGCCGCCAGCGCTAATGGCAAGTGCGGTGCGACCAGTGCCGAGTGAAACTGCGGCGAGATT
>JBJOEQ010000129.1:0-28248 GCA_046049195.1 Actinomycetota bacterium
CTGGGCTTACTGGGAATGCTGTTGTCCACACCATCCATGAAGAGTTTGCACACTCCGTGATTGGGTTCAAGCACTCTGGCCACTGCTCAGCACCGATAACGATTTGTCCATCGCCATCAACGTCGGTCCACTGGTCGAAGTTCTTAAATGCTTGGTAGTTATTCAATTCGGCATCGATTGGTCCGCCCACCTTGTCGGTGCGCCAGAAGCCAGCCTTAGGGAATTGGAACAATGGCAACAAGATGTGGTCAGCAGCCATTAATTTGAGTGCCGACTTGATCTTGTCTGCTCGCACAGTTGCATCAACTTCAATATCTGCATTGTGTAGCAAATCTGAAGCTTCAGCGTTGCACCAGCCCGTACCGTTTTGACCGATGTTCTCATTGGCTGTGGTTGGGATCAGGTCACACACGAAAGCACTCGTGAGGTACGCAGGGTCCGGTGGTGCAGTCGAGATGTACATCGCCATGTCGTAGTCGAGTGCTGGCAAACGCTTCTGAAAGTAACAGGCTGCATCGCAGTTGTCTGCACGCACATCGAAACCTGCTGCTTGTAGCAACGGAATCAAATAGGCCTGTGTGCTCTCGCGACGGGTGTTGCCCGTGTTGATGATCCAACGGATCTTTGGAGCAGTCTTGCCCGGTTCAGCCCAGAAGCCATTGGCATCTTTTGCCCAACCGGCATCTTCAAGAAGCTTCGCAGCACCTTCAGCATCGAAACTTCCGACAAACTCATCGCCGTTGCAATATGGTCCAGGAGCAATCGGACCACACTGAAGAAGCGTTGCGCTATCGGAAATTGGGATGTAGATCTGCTGGAACAATGCTTCGCGATCAATCGACATCGAAAATGCTGCACGGAATGTTGGGTTGGCGAAAGGTCCACACTTCATTTGGAAGTAGAACGCTTCGTAGTCTCCACCGTATTGCACTGATGTAGCAATGTTGTCTTGCTTCATCGCGTCAGAGAGTCCACCGAAATACTGTGGGAATACGAAGTCGACTTCGCCAGCCTTAATCGACGCAATTTCTGTGTCGCTGTCGGCCTTTGGAACCATGACGACTTTTGGCGTCACAGCCTTGTCGGTACCCCAATAGTTTTCGTTAGGAACATAGACAACTTGATCTTTGCTCCATGACTGCATCTTGTATGGACGACCAGAGAATGGCAGCATGTCAGCAAAATCGCCAGACACGTCAGCGGTGTTCTTCACCGATGCAGCCTTGATCAACCCACCGAACAATCCACGCCATGGGGCGTACACAGTCTTCAATGTGACAACAACTTGTTTGTCACTCGTGCCGGCCTCAACCGTCGTGATCTGGTCGTAACCAGAAGTCGAGATTGAGCCAGGCGTATTCATTGATGCATCAAACGTTGCCTGAAAGTCGGCAACAGTGATTGGTGAACCATCTTCCCACACTGCTTCAGGAGCAATGTCGTACGTAACTTTCATGCCATTGCCAGTCGCAGCTGGTGCGGTGTAGTCGTATGACACGTCCGCACAATCTTCGATACCTGGATATGACACTGCGTCTGCAACAGGTGCTGCAGTGTCGCCCGATGAACTACCGCCGCATGCTGCCACTACAAGTGACAACGTTGCGAAACCGGCAGCCAGCAGACTGAGTTTGTTGGTTTTCTTCACTATCGACCTCCCCGTCGAATTAGGTGGGTTCCCCCATTGATGTAGAGGCAAGTCGCCCCCACGAATGAGACAAGAGTAACACCATTAGAGGCGTTTCTGAAAGGGTGTGTTTGGGATGGCTGGCTATTACGGGCGGTGAAGCCTAAATTGCACGATTCGAGCGAATTCGGCTGGGTCAAGGCTTGCACCACCCACTAATGCCCCGTCAACATCGGGCTGGGCCATCAATTCGGCGATGTTGGCCGCCTTGACGCTGCCCCCATACTGCAGCCGAACGGCCTCGGAAGCTTTTAGCCCGCTGATCTCATGGACCTGGGCGCGTATTGCCCCAATTACTGCCTGCGCATCAGAGGAAGAAGCGGTACGACCGGTGCCAATAGCCCAAATCGGTTCGTAGGCAATGACCATCGCTGCTACTTGTTCGGCCGATCGACCAGCGAGCGCTGAACGAACTTGACTCATGACTTTTTGGGTTGTTTGACCGGCTTCTCGTTCGGCGAGTGTCTCTCCCACGCAGACGATCGGTGTCATCCGATTTTTCTGGATTGCGGTGATTTTTTTTGCAACATCTTCGTCGGTCTCACCAAAGATCTCTCGTCTCTCACTGTGACCACAGATCACGTATTGCACATTGAGCTTGTTCAGAAATAATGGACTAACTTCTCCAGTAAATGCTCCATTGTCTCCCCAATGGCAATGCTGGGCGCCCAAAGAAACTTTAAGTTCATCTGCATCGATAAGAGTTTGAACACTACGAATATCGGTAAATGGTGGATGCACGCTTACATCACACGACGCGAAATCATCTTTAGTTAAGAGATATGCAAGTTTTTGTAAACACTGAATTGCTTCAAAATGATTGTGGTACATCTTCCAGTTACCGCTAATCAGCGGTTTGCGTACTTGTTCATTTGACACGTGGTGCTCCTCGCAACGCTTCAAGACCGGGAAGGTCGCCTAACTCTAGATACTCGAGCGACGCGCCGCCACCTGTTGAAACGTGGTCGACTTCATTATCGAGTTTAAATTGTGCCAAAGCAGCAGCGGAGTCGCCGCCGCCAACGACAGTAAATGCTTTGGTATCTGCCATCGCTTGGGCAACAGTTCGAGTGCCATTTGCGAATCTTGCATCTTCAAACATTCCCATTGGTCCATTCCAAAACACCGAGCGCGCGTCCATAATGATGTCAGTAAACGCAGCAGCAGATCCAGGACCAATGTCGAGTCCCTTAGCCCCCTTCGGCAACCTGATTCCATAGGTTGCATAGACGCCATCCGCATCGAGACCAACAAGGTCTTCCGGAAGATGAATCGGCACATTGCCATCCAAGAGTTTCTTGCAGACGTCAATCAACTCCGGTTGACAAATTGAATCACCAACCGGGTAGCCCTGTGCCGCCAAAAACGTAAAGCACATTCCTCCACCGATGATGAATGCATCAACACGTTCTTGAAGAGCCTCAATAACACCGATTTTGTCACTCACCTTTGCACCACCAAGCACCGCAACAAATGGTTTGTTTGGTTTTTCTCGCAACGCACCCAGCACTTCGATCTCTCGCTGCAACAATCTTCCAGCCGCTGATGGCAAAGTTTTAGGAGGACCCACTATTGATGCATGCGCACGATGCGTCGCACCGAATGCATCGTCGACATACAAATCGAATCCCACAACGAGTTCGGCCACGAACTTTGGGTCATTGGCTTCTTCACCTGGGTTGAATCGCAGATTCTCGAGCAGTTCCACACCAGGTGCTACTTCTGCCAACTTTGCTCTCACCGGAGCCATCGAATACTTTGCAGATGGAGCACCTTTGGGTCTTCCCAGGTGGCTTGCGCAAACAACCGTTGCACCGCGTTCGGTCAAATATTTAATAGTTGGGAGAGCCGAAACAATTCGAAAATCATCAACTATGACGCGAGCATCATCGGCACCAGACATAGGCACGTTGAAGTCGGTGCGAACAAGTACACGCTTGCCACGAACATCTCCCAAGTCCTCCAAGAGAGGCAGTGTTGACATGTTTACAGGCAATTCGATTTTACGACGAACTATTTTGCTGAACCGACATGGCAAGTTAAATCGACCAAACGATTCGAATAGCCCCACTCATTGTCATACCAACCCAGCACCTTCACAAGAGTGCCCATACTCATCGTCAAATCGCTGTCAAAAACACAACTGTGTGGATTGGTCACAACATCGCTTGAAACAATTGGTGCATCGGTGTACTCAAGCACGCCCTTCAACTCACCTGCCGCGGCTTTTTTGAATGCAGCATTGATCTCATCTTTTGTTGCTGTCTTTTTCAACACAGCGACAAAGTCGGTGATTGATCCGGTTGGTACCGGAACCCTCAACGATGTTCCATCCAGCTTGCCTTTCATTGACTCGAGCACAAGTGCTGTTGCACGAGCCGCTCCCGTGCCTGTTGGCGTGATATTGATTGCAGCACCACGTGCACGACGCAGATCGCTGTGTGGACCGTCGACCAATTGCTGGTCACCTGTGTAGGCGTGCACGGTTGTCATCAAACCTTGCTCGATACCAAAGGCATCATCAAGAACTTTCACCATCGGTACGAAACAGTTTGTGGTGCAACTTGCATTCGAGATCACCTTGTGTTTGGTGCGATCAAAATCTTTATGATTCACACCATAAACAAACGTTGCGTCCGCACCTGTCGACGGTGCAGAAACAATGACCAACGGCGCACCAGCATCTAGATGGGCTGCTGCTTTATCGCGTTCTGTGAAAAAACCAGTCGACTCGATGACAACATCGACGCCAAGCGACTTCCACGGAAGATCTTTCGGGTCGCGAAACTGCAAGACCTTCAGCACTTTGCCGTCAACCGAAATGCCGTCTTCCACCGGAACGATTTCATTTGGGAGAATCCCGAGCACCGAGTCATACTTCAAGAGGTGCGCCATCGTCTTGATGGAACCGAGATCATTTACCGCAACAATCTCAATCGGTGCATTCGCTGCATTCACTGCACGAAAGAAGTTGCGACCAATTCGTCCAAAACCGTTAATACCAACTCGTATAGGTGTCTGTGCCATAGCGCACGATATTAGCGCAGGAAGTAAATCTGCAAGCCTCAGTACCTACCTGAAGATGTCACGGTGGGTGATGCGCGGTTGCAGACCACTTGCTGCCAACCATGAGCCAATGGCCTCTGTCACAGCAACCGATCGGTGCCGGCCACCTGTGCAGCCAATAGCAATTGTCAAATAACTCTTACCTTCTGCTTTGTATGCAGGCAACAAAAACTCCAGCATGCCCTGCGATTTGACAAGGAACTCTTGCGCCAAGGGTTGATCAACAGTAAAGGATTTAACCGCGTCATCCAGCCCAGACAACTCGCGTAGGTGTTCTTCCCAATGCGGGTTCGGTAGAAACCGCACATCCCACACCATGTCCACATCCAACGGTATCCCGTGCTTAAAACCAAACGAAACAAGCGATAACTGCATCACGTCTTTGTCGCCACCTGGTGAGAACAACTCAACAATCTGTGACTTCAATTGATGAATGTTGAGGCTCGAAGTGTCAATAACTAGATCAGCAGCCCCCTTTACCGTCTCAAGAATCGAACGCTCTTCGTGAATTGCTTCTTCCACACTGGAGAAACGACTGGCAAGCGGATGTTTTCTTTTTGTGGCGCCATAACGACGCACCAACTCGGGTGTTGACGCATCCAAGAACAACACCCGCACTCGGTGACCCGCTTCGCGCAATCGATGCACGACAACAACAGCATCAGTTTGATGGGTTGCTGCTCCCACCACAAGCGCTAGTTGCGATTGTTCCCCTGTTGCAGCGAGTTCCACAACCTTGTCAATTAATGCAATCGGCATATTGTCGACAACAAACCAGCCAACGTCTTCGAGGTCATCTGCGGCCTGAGAACGACCAGCACCAGAAAGACCTGCTATTAAGAGGATGTCAGCCACTGATGATCAGGCTACCGAACAACAGGCTGTTTCAAGATTGATGCAACGCGCCGTAAACCGCCTGCGACACAACTTGCGGAAGTCCAGATTGAGCAAGGATCTCCTCAACGCTTGCTTCACGCAATGCTTTCATGCTGCCAAAAACCTGCATCAGTTTTTCTTTACGAGCAGCACCAAGACCAGCAATCCCGTCCAGTCCGCTCACCTTCATTCTTTTGCCACGCAATTGTCGGTGGAAGGTATTGGCGAAACGGTGAGCCTCATCCCGGATGACCTGCAACATGAATAACGCTTCACTACCGCGGGGCACATCGATCGGCATTGACGAATTGGGAACGAATACTTCTTCAAGACGCTTAGCGAGAGACGCGACTGGGATTTCGTTTTCAAGACCAAGTTCCTTCACCACGTCTATGGCGACTCCTAATTGGCCTTTGCCACCATCGACCAAAATCAATTGTGGAGGATATGCAAACTTGCCAGGCTTACTACCGCGCTCGCTGATCGGTAGGTCTCGCTCTTTTTTGTAGGCACTCAATCTGCGCATCAAAACTTCGCGCATTGCTGCATAGTCATCGTTGCCAGGAACATCCTTGATCTTGAATCGTCGGTATTCGGTTTTCGCTGGCAAACCGTCCTCAAGCACGACCATCGACCCCACATAATCTGTGCCGTGCAAGTGAGCCATGTCATAGCACTCGATGCGCAATGGAAAATGCGGAAGCTTCAGAAGTTGTTGCAGATCGTTGAGAGCCATTGTCCGACTGTGTTGATCAGCGGATCTTTTCAATCGATGTCGCGCAAGTTCCCTACTTGCATTAATCGTCACTGTCTCTTGCAGTTCGCGCTTGTCGCCGCGCATTGGCACTCTCACACTGACCTGAGTTGTGCGAACACCGCTGAGCCACTTTTCTACTGCCTCATGACTTTCTGGCAACACAGGAACCAGTACTTGTTTGGGAATACCGAGTGCTGGCTCATCACCATAAATATTCTCCAAAATTCGATCGACTAGCAATTCGGGACTCACATCCTCCACTTTGTCCAGAACAAAACCGTTACGTCCAATGACGCGACCTTTACGCACGAAGAAAATTTGGACAGCAGCAGTGATTTCGTCTTGAGCAATTCCAATCACGTCAATGTCGTCCTCCTGCACTCCAACCATCTGCTGTTTCTCTAACACCTGATGTATTGCAGTCAACCGATCACGGATCTTTGCAGCACGCTCAAAATCGGTTGCTTCGGATGCAGCAATCATCTGCTTTTCCATGGTTGCAACAATTTCGGTATTGTCGCCATCTAAAAACTTCATCAACCCGTCCACATGCACTTTGTATTCCGCAGCCGAGATTTCACCCACGCACGGACCACTGCATTTTTCGATATGGAACAACAAGCATGGTCGACCAAGTCGTTCGTGCTGTTTAAATTT
This sequence comes from Actinomycetota bacterium, assembly GCA_046049195.1. GTDB lineage: Bacteria > Actinomycetota > Acidimicrobiia > Acidimicrobiales > Ilumatobacteraceae > UBA3006. The sequence goes on from JBJOEQ010000129.1 coordinate 7,044, forward strand.
GGATGCGGCGCAGGTGCGCACAGGAAACGTACGAAGTAGTAATTCCAAAGTGTCTCGGATTGCACCTGGATGCACGTAAGGACCGAAGTATCGAACGCCCTTGCGACGCTTGCCCCGAAACATCATCGCACGGGGCCATTCTTCATCGGTGGTCACGGCCATAAATGGAAAACTCTTGTCGTCTTGTAACCGAATGTTGAAACGTGGCTTGTGCTCCTTGATCAGGGCGTATTCAAGCAACAAGGCTTCGACTTCGTTTCGAACTTCAATCCACTCCACTTTGTCGGCGAAACTCATCATGCTCGCGGTGCGCGGATGCAAAGTCGCTGGGTCTGCGAAATAACTTGAGACTCGAGAACGCAAGTTGATTGCTTTACCTACATAAATGACGCGACCTTGTGCGTCTCGAAACTGATACGAACCTGGAGTGACCGGAATGCTTCCGTCTGGTCGTTGCATGACTCAGTACTTTTGTGTCTCTGCTACTTCGACGATTTCAGTAATGGGGCTAAGTACTTGCCCGTGTAGCTTGCCTTAACTTTCGCAACAGTCTCGGGAGTGCCCTCTGCAACAAGTTGTCCTCCACCATCTCCGCCCTCCGGGCCCAGATCAATCAGCCAGTCGGCGGTTTTGATGACGTCGAGATTATGTTCGATAACAAGCACTGTATTTCCCTGATCGACGAGTCGAGCCAACACCGTCAACAGTCGACGTACATCCTCAAAATGCAATCCAGTAGTTGGTTCGTCCAGCAAATAAATCGTGTGGCCCGTGCTTCGCTTGGCAAGTTCGGCAGCCAACTTGACACGTTGTGCTTCGCCTCCAGACAGTGTCGGTGCAGATTGACCAAGTCGTACGTAGCCAAGGCCTACATCTACGAGCGTCTCCATGTGTCGTGAAATACGTGGCTGTTTCGCAAAGAACTCAACGGCCTCAGAGATGGGCATGTTCAACACATCCGAAATATTCTTGCCTTTAAATGTGATGTCCAGGGTGTCACGGTTGTATCTGGCGCCTTTGCACACCTCGCACGGCACATACACGTCAGGCAAAAAGTGCATCTCAATTTTGATGGTTCCATCACCAGAGCAAGCCTCACATCGTCCACCTGGCACGTTGAAACTGAACCGACCCGGCATGTAACCACGAACCTTCGCTTCAGGTGTCGTGCTAAACAATTTGCGAATGTCGTCAAACACGCCTGTGTAAGTAGCAGGGTTCGATCTTGGAGTACGTCCAATCGGCGACTGATCCATATCAATCACCTTGTCAAGATGCTGAATACCATCGACTGCAGTGTGCTTGCCTGGCGCATCTTTTGATTTATAAATCTTTTGCATCAATGAAGGCAACAAAATATCCCGAATCAAACTGCTCTTGCCGCTTCCAGATACTCCCGTGACTGCAACAAAGCAGCCAAGTGGAATCTTGACACTCAAGTTTTTGAGGTTGTGTTGGCGAGCGCCCCTAATTGACAACCATTCTTTTCCTGTACTCCGGCGGTCTTGGGGAACCGCAATGGAGCGTTTGCCGCTCAGGTATTGACCAGTAATCGATGCCTTCACCGAATGCACACCTGGCACCGGGCCGCTGTACACAACCTCTCCGCCGTGCTCACCCGCACCCGGACCGATGTCGACCAACCAGTCGCTTGCATTGATCGTGTCCTCATCGTGTTCAACAACAATAACCGTGTTACCAAGATCGCGTAATCGCATCAGAGTCTCTATCAATTTGTGATTATCACGTTGATGCAGACCGATCGACGGTTCGTCCAATACATAGAGCGTTCCGACCAAACCCGAACCGATCTGACTTGCCAAACGAATTCGCTGAGCCTCTCCGCCCGCGAGAGTGCCCGCTGCACGTGACAGAGTCAGATAGTCGAGACCAACATCCAAGAGGAAACTCAACCGAGCATTGATCTCTTTAGTCACGCGCTCGGCAATCATTCGGTCACGTTCACCCAACACGAGCTTCAACAAGAATGCTGCTGACTTGGCAATCGACATATCGCAGACCGCACTGATGTGCTCACCATTGACCAATACCGCAAGTGATTGAGGCTTGAGCCTTGCTCCTTTGCAAGCCTTGCAAGGAACCTCGCGCATATAACTTTCAAATTGCTCTCGTTGCGTGTCGGTTTCGGCAGACTCGTGTCGACGCTTGATCCAAGGCACTACACCTTCATATGCCGTTGAATATTCGCGTACACGACCATATCGATTCTTGTACTTCACCATCACCGCATCGCCGGCACCGTTCATCACAATTGCTTTTTGCTTGTCAGTCAATTTTGACCATTTGCGATTCATGTCAATGCCAAACTCGTCTGCAACCGCTTCAAGCATGCGAGTGAAATATTGAGTGTGCGCTGATCGCCAAGGAGCAATCGCACCCTGATTAATTGCCAACTCCGCATCTGGCACAACTAACTCGGGATCAACCTCGTACCTTGTGCCAAGACCGAGACAAGTCTCGCATGCGCCGAATGGCGAGTTGAACGAGAAGTTACGTGGAGCGAGCTCTTCATAACTCTCTCCGCATTTTGGGCAACCGAGATGCTGACTAAACGTGATGACCTCACCATCGATATCAATGTCGGCAACACCATCTGCGAGACGCAATGCAGTCTCAAGACTGTCAGTCAGACGTCGCTGTATGCCTGCCTTGCGCACGAGACGATCGACCACAATTTCGATCGTGTGGTTTTCGTATCGTCCGAGTTTCTGATCGGACTTTAAAAACTCGGCGATTTCCACCACTTCGCCATCTATGCGGGCACGCGAGAAACCCTGTGCCGACAAATCCGACAACAAGGATTCATATTCTCCTTTTCGCCCACGAATAACTGGTGCAAGAACCTGGAAACGAGTGCCTTCGGGAAGGTCGAGAATGCGGTCAACGATTTGTTGTGGAGTTTGGCGCTGCAACTTTGTTCCATCTTTGGCACAATGCTGCACACCGATTCGTGCCCATAACAAACGCAAATAGTCGTACACCTCTGTAATCGTCCCGACTGTCGATCGTGGGTTGCGTGAAGCAGACTTCTGATCAATTGAAATTGCGGGCGACAAACCTTCAATGATGTCAACATCTGGCTTGTCCATTTGCCCGAGGAACTGCCGAGCATAGGAGCTCAAACTTTCGACATAGCGTCTTTGACCCTCTGCATAAATGGTGTCAAACGCCAAACTGGATTTGCCCGAACCCGACAAACCCGTAAACACCACAAGTTGGTCACGAGGCAGATCTACGCTGACATTCTTGAGGTTGTGTTCGCGAGCACCACGAACCGAGATATGGCCTGCATTCAAGACGGCAGATTTCACTTTGGCTTTTGCTTTTGCCGGCACTTTTGCTGGCTTTTTGTTTGCTGGCTTAACAGCAGTTTGCTTTTGGGGAGTAGACATCAAGAAGCAGACTACAAGTCATCACTTTGCGTCGCGTAATTCGCGCTTCAATTCTTTCACTTCATCACGCAAACGAGCGGCATATTCAAAACGCATCTCCGAGGCTGCCAGCGTCATTTCCTCTTCCAGTGTCAGAATTAGCGCTTCTAGTTCTTGTTGAGGCAAAGATTTCAGTTCGTTGAGAACCTTGTCACGCTCCATATTTTTGCGGTCTCCAAGTTTTGGCACTTTGTTGGCTTCATTAGGTCGCAATATCGACAAAATGTCGCCCACTGCCTTGCGGATGGTCTGAGGATCAATCCCATGTTCCAGGTTGTAAGCGATTTGTTTTTCACGACGCCTGCTGGTTTCACCAATTGCTTTGTCCATTGCGGCTGTGCGATTATCGGCATACATCACCACTTGCCCGTTGACGTTTCGCGCGGCGCGTCCGATCATCTGAATCAATGATGTTTGGCTGCGCAAAAACCCAGCTTTGTCGGCATCCAAAATTGCGACCAGTGATACTTCAGGCAAGTCGAGACCTTCTCGCAGCAAGTTGATTCCCACCAACACATCAAATTCGCCAAGTCGCAGAGCGCGCAAAGTCTCGATCCGTTGCACGGTGTCTATGTTTGAATGCAAATAACGAACCTTCAGACCCTGCTCAATTAGGTATTCGCTCAAATCTTCGGCCATCTTCTTTGTCAGGGTGGTAATCAATACTCGATCCCCATTCGCGACTCTTCCATTGACCATTTCTATGATGTCGTCGATCTGGCCCTTAGTGGGTCGCACAATCACTTCCGGATCAATCAGACCTGTTGGTCGCACGATCTGCTCGACAACCTGACTGCTCAAACCCAATTCAAAAGGTGCAGGAGTAGCCGAAAGAAAAACGCACTGATTGATTCGCTCCATTGTCTCTTCAAAGCGAAGCGGTCTGTTGTCGGCTGCAGATGGCAACCGAAAGCCGTGTTCAATCAACGTCGCCTTACGATTTTGGTCACCGGCGTATTGTCCGTGCAATTGCGGAATAGATACATGGCTTTCGTCCATCACCATCAAGAAGTCGTCTGGAAAATAGTCCAGCAATGTAAACGGTGGCTGTCCATGCACGCGCCCGTCAATGTGCATCGAATAGTTTTCAATGCCGTTGCAATACCCAACCTCTGCCATCATCTCAAGGTCGTATTGAGTGCGTTGTCTTAAACGTTGTGCTTCAAGAAGTTTGCCCTCTTTTTCAAATTGTTTCAATCGCGGTTGCAACTCTGCTTCAATCTGCAGCATGGCTCGTTGCATGCGCTCATTGCCGGCTACATAGTGCGTCGCAGGAAACACCATCGTCTGCTTAAGGTCTTGCAACGTCTCGCCTGTTACGGGATCAACAATTGTGATGCGTTCGACCGTGTCACCGAACATCTCAAAACGTGTCACCGTTTCGTCATAAGCCGGATGCACTTCGATGGTGTCACCACGCACGCGGAAGTTGCCTCTTCCAAGAGTCAAATCGTTGCGGTCATACTGCAGATCGACGAGACGCTTCAAGATGCTCCGTTGGTCGTAATCGACACCCACATGCAACTCGAGCAAATTGCCTCGGTATTCGTCTGGATCACCCATGCCGTAAATACAACTCACCGACGCAACGACGATCGTGTCCCGGCGAGTCAATAGCGCAGCAGTTGCCGAATGTCGAAGTCGATCAATCTCATCATTGATTGCCGAGTCCTTTTCGATGAACGTGTCGCTCGAGGGGATGTAAGCCTCTGGCTGGTAATAGTCGTAGTAACTGACAAAATATTCCACGCGGTTTTTTGGAAAGAACTCTTTCATCTCTTGTGCCAACTGCGCAGCGAGGCTCTTGTTTGGTGCCAAGATCAATGTTGGTCTTTGCACGGCTTCAATAGTCCACGCCATTGTTGCCGACTTGCCCGAACCTGTAATACCGAGCAGTGTTTGAAACCGATCTCCGCGATTGATGCCTTTTGCTAACGCAGCAATCGCAGCAGGTTGATCTCCTGCTGGTTGAAATTCTGAAACAACTTCAAACTTGTTGACAGCGACTTCTTGCACTCCACCGTCTTTCTTAGTCACGCAGTCTCTCCTGCGTCGGCTCCAGCTTTTGGCAAAGTCGTAATCCATTCCCATGCTTGATCAACCTGGCGAACCAAGTCATCTTTCGTTCCCGAATTATCGAGCACGCGATCGGCAATCGCCAATCGGTCTTTTCGCGATGCTTGTTTGTCTATGCGAGCCCGAACATCACTTGCCTGCATGCCGCGATCACGTACGACACGTTCAATCGCAATTTCGGGATCGACGTCAACAACAATCACGCCAGACAGACCCTTGCGTGGCGACTCGGCCAATAAAGGAAAGTCAAGAATTGCTATTGCATCAGTGTCTCGCAGTTCGCTAATGCGGCGCAACATCTCAACACCTATTGCTGGATGCACGATCTTGTTCAGATCAGCAAGCGCTTGCGCATCCGAAAACACCAACGAAGCAATTTTTGCTCGATCGAGTTCGCCATCAGCACCCACAACATCGCCGAATCGTTCGACCATCGCTGTAAAAACGGCAGTGCCAGAGCGCTGCAATGCGCGCGCAATACCGTCGCCATCGATAATGATTGCGCCTCGGTCGGCCAACATCTGTGAGACCGTTGACTTACCAGAGCCAATGCCACCGGTAAGACCAACAAGAATCATGAACTACACGCTGTCAGGTGTGGGGCCAAAGTTGTGGCACCACTTTGGATCAAACGGCTATTGCTCACCTGCAGGGGCTTCTTCGGCCGGTGCAGCTGGCTCTGTTGCTGTTGCGTCCGCAACTGGTGCACTTGCGTCGAAGTACTCCGACCATGCAGCCTCGCGTGTTGAGTCATCGCCGCCAACCCAGTTGCCTTGGTCGTCAACTTGGAACTGACCGCGATACTCTTCGGCCAACTCGCCACCTTCGGCGGCTTGCTTGATCGAAAGGCTGATTCGTCGGCGAGCGAGATCGAGATCAATGATCTTGACCCACAACTCTTCGCCCGGTGTAACAACTTGCTCTGGAGCCTCAACGTGATGAGCTGACATTTCTGAGATGTGCACGAGACCTTCAATGCCATCGCCAACTTGCACGAAGCCACCAAATGGTACGAGTTTTGTCACGCGACCGTAAACGAGCTGACCAACCTGGTGACCACCTGCAAATTCTTGCCATGGATCTTGTTGTGTGGCCTTGAGCGAAAGACTGATGCGCTCGCGATCCATGTCGACTTCGAGAACTTTGACTGTGACTTCATCGCCAATCGTGACGACCGCACTTGGATTGTCGACATGCTTCCACGACAATTCGGAAACGTGGATGAGTCCGTCCATGCCGCCCAAGTCGACGAATGCGCCGAATGCAACAACACTCGAGATGCGACCCTTGCGGATCTCGCCGACCTTGAGGTTGCCCAAGAAGTCGTCGCGCTCTCCGCGCTGGTTTGCTTCGAGCAATGTGCGACGCGACAACACAACATTGTTACGTGTGCGATCCAACTCGAGAATTTTTGCTGTGATGCGCTGACCAATGTACGGAGCGAGATCACGAACACGACGCATCTCAACAAGCGACGCTGGCAAGAAGCCGCGCAAACCGATGTCGACAATGAGTCCACCCTTGACAACTTCGATGACCAAACCTTCAACGGTTCCGTCAACTTCTTTTACCTTCTCGATGTCGCCCCATGCACGCTCGTACTGAGCGCGCTTCTTTGACAACAACAAACGACCTTCTTTGTCTTCAAGTGTGATGACAAGAGTTTCAATCTTCTCGCCCAACTTGACGATGGTGTTTGGATCAACGTCTGCGCGCATTGAAAGCTCGCGACCGAGGATTACACCTTCTGTTTTGTATCCAATTTCAACAAGCACCTCGTCGCGCGTAATTCGCACAACTGTTCCGGTGACGAGTTGACCATCTTTGAGTTCGACAAGTGTGCCGTTGATTGCATCGGCAAACGACTGGGAGAGATCGCGCTCAGTGACTTGGCGCGGTGTGTAATTTCCTTCTGCGTCGAAGGTGCCCATTGGAGGACTTTGCATTAATTGAAGATCAGACATGATTTACGTGCTTTCGGTGGATGGGATCGGTTGCACCTCTTTCAAGGCGGCCCTACCTGCGGTAAGGCAGGATCACGCTACCAGTGCAATTCTGCAGATCTTCAGGTGTTTCTAGGCCGTGGCACTAGACCGTTGCACTAACCCTTGGCACTGGCCCATGAGTTGCCCCAAGCGCTGTGCACCTCGAGTGGCACCTTGAGGCTTGCGGCCTGCTTCATCTGGGTCAACACGATCTCTTCGACCACCGATTTCTCACTTGCGACAGCTTCGATAATCACTTCATCGTGCACCTGCAGAATCACGCGGCTCTTTAAGTTGGCTGCTTCAAACGCATCGCTGATGCGCACTAGTGCGATCTTGAAGATGTCGGCGGCAAGACCCTGAATACCTGCGTTCATTGCCTGACGCTCTCCTGCTTGACGAATTCGGAAGTTGCTGCTGTTGAGTTCGGGTATCGGTCTACGCCGACCAAACAACGTTTCGGTGTAGCCGCGCTTACGAGCCTGCTCAACCGTGTCGTCCATGTATTGCTTGACGTTGGGGAACGCAACAAAATATGCATCAAGAATCCCCGAGGCTTCGCCAACCCCCACACTGAGTCGCTGACTGAGACCGTAAGCCTCCATTCCATAGGCAAGTCCGTACGACACCATCTTTGATTGAGAGCGTTGTTCACTCGTCACATCAGATTCCTTAACGTTGAAGAGTCGCGAGGCTGTTGCGCTGTGCACATCAATACCGCGAGTAAATGCATCAATCAATCCAGGGTCATTGGCGAGATGCGCAATACAGCGAAGCTCAATCTGGTTGTAGTCGGCAACTAAAAACTCGCAACCCTTCGACGGAATGAATGCGGTGCGAAATACTTTGCCCTCGTCTGAGCGAACAGGAATGTTGTGCAAGTTCGGCTGGTCACTTGACAGTCGGCCAGTGCGAGCAACTGTTTGATTGAAAGTCGCATGTATTCGACCATCCGCCCCAACCGAATCAAGTAGTCCCTGGCCGTAGGTTGACCGAAGTTTTTCAAATTCTCGGTACTCCAAAAGTGGATCAATAAATTCGGGCCACTGATCACGAATTTTTTCCAATGTCGCCGCGTCAGTACTGAAACCCGTCTTTGTCTTTTTGCCCGGCGCGAGCTTTTTCTCTTCAAACAAAATTTCGCGCAACTGAGTCGGAGAATTGATATTGAACTGACGGCCAGCAAGCTCGTGGAGAATTGTCGTAAGGCGCACAACATGAGTCTTTAAGTTCTCGTTGATAGCAGTCAACTGCTTGACGTCCACTGCTATGCCATCGCGCTCCATTCGCGCCAACACCCGCACGAGCGGCATTTCTACTTCTGCATACAGTTTTGCAACGCCCTGAGTTTCGAGGGCCTTCAAGATCGGACCTGCAATCAATCCAACCGCCAACGCTTCGTCACAGATGCGCTGCGAATTGTCTGTGTTGGTCGAACCAAAATCGAGTTGCCCAGATTCTTTTGCCCCATCAACCTGAATGGTGAAGTTGGTATAACGCCCCAACACCTCTTGAATATCAAACTTATTGTCACTCGGGTCGAGCAAGTACGCAGCGATCGCGGTATCAAGCGTGATCGACCTCAGATCGACACCGCTATCCATCAGCCACCTCAATAGCGGCTTTGCATGGTGTGCGCGAATCTTTGCGAGTGCACCTAAACCATCGAGCACTGCCTTGTCCTGCAATACCTCGACACCGATCCACGCCACAGCCGATGCAGTCGCGTCGACAACGAGCGCAATTCCGTCCAAAGCGCTACGTCCAGGCTCACCAAACCATCCAACGCCAATATCGGCGCAATCAAGTTTTGCAATCTTGGCAAGCACCGCAACTGCAGACGCCCTATTTTCACATCGTTCGATCTTTGCAGCGATGCAATCACCTACAGATTCAAAAACAGATTCACCAATCAACCCAACAACCGAATCGCCAACAGGTTTGTGCATAGATTTCGCTTCTGCTGACGGAGCGTCTCCAAAAACAGTTTTAGCCCGAGCGAACATCGATTTGAATTCGAGAGTCTCAAACATTGTCTTCAGTTCGCCCATTCTTGGTCGAGGAGCAGTCTGAGTGATGTCAATCGTTACTGGAGCATCGCGGCGCAGCACCATCAGTTGTGCGTTGCGCAATACTCGTTCGCGACTCTCGAGCAAACCTTGCTTCAACTTCGGTGTCTGCTCTTCCGCTGCATCAAAAACAGAAACAATGTCGTGATACTTGACCATCAATTTGGCGGCAGTCTTTTCGCCAACACCTGGCACGCCATCTAGATTGTCGCTCGGGTCGCCTCGCAACGCCGCATACTGCGAATATTGCGCAGGTGTCACACCGGTGCGCTCAACAATTCCTGCTTCGTCATACAACGCATAGTCGCTCACGCCACGCTTGTTATAGAGCACACGAATATGCGGATCGCGCACGAGTTGATACGTGTCCCTGTCGCCCGTCACAATCAACAGGTCTTCGCCTGCTTGCTCTGCTTTTTCGGCGATTGTGGCAATCAAGTCGTCACCTTCAAAACCGGCAGCATCGATCGCAGCGATACCCATCACTTGAAGCATTTCTTTGATGATGTCCATTTGTTGATACAAGATGTCTGGCTGTGCTTCGCGTTGTGCTTTGTACTCTGGCGCGGCTTCGTGACGAAAGGTTTTTTCTTTTCGATCGAACACCACAATCACGCCATCTGGCTTATGGTCCTTCATCAATGTCAGGAGCATTGAACAAAATCCGTACACCGAATTGGTCACTTGTCCGCTCGCCGTTGTCATATCGGTCGGCAGTGCAAAGAAGGCACGGTAAGCGAGCGAGTTGCCGTCCAGCACCATCAACTGCATAAGAAACCCGCCTGGTTCATGCCACGACGATAACCGACAACTATGGAGTGATGTGTCCGCTCAGAATCTGGTTGGCCACGTCCACCATCTTGGCTCGCGTAGACATCGCATTCTTTTGGATGAAATCAAAAGCGGATTGTTCTGTCATTGAGTACTTGTCAATCAACAATCCCTTTGCTCGGTCCAGCAACTTGCGTAGTTCGAGTTGCTCGCCAAGTGCATCTCGTTCCCCACTCAATGTCTTCATCTCGAGAAATCGACCGATCGCAAGCTCTATCGCTGGCACAAGATCTGTCTTTTGAAAAGGCTTGACAAGATATGCAAGCGCACCCGCGTCACGGGCTTGCTCGATCACTTCACGCTGACTAAATGCCGTCAGCATTACAACCGGGCACAGTTTCTCTGCACTCACAACGCGAGCGGCATCTAGTCCGTCGAGTCCTGGCATCTTGATATCAAATATTGCGACATCAGGAAGATGCTGTCGCACGAGTTCGATGGCGGTGTCGCCACGACCGGTGTCTGCAACTACGTCGTAACCCTCTTCTTCCAAAGTTTCCCGCAAGTCAAGCCGAATGATTGCTTCGTCTTCAGCGATCACAATTCGTGTTTTTTGAATACTCGTGTTCATAATCAAAGTGATCTATCGGCCAAGTCTGTCGAGTAAGTCATCTTGACGGGATTCAAGATCGACAATTGCATTTCGCAAATGATCGCGATGTTTTGTCATGGCCTGCATGTGGCGCATCGCATCACGCGACTCGGCATCTGCAAGTGGAGTCTCAGATACGAGTGCTCGCACTTCAAGATCGTGAACCTCGTCGGCAAAATGTTGCACTTGCTCTTCAACCACATTCAATTCATTGCGTAACGCGCTCAGTGACTGCGTGCCGCGACGCAGGCGTCGCTCGGTGAGTCGACTGCTGATGCCCTTATTTGCCACATCGATGAGTGTAGGAGTGTCCATGAATTTGGTGCCCGAGGTGGGAGTCGAACCCACACGCCCTTTCAGACAACGGATTTTGAGTCCGTCGCGTCTGCCATTCCGCCACTCGGGCCCGAGTGAAGTGTTTGTTTAATTGGCTTACTGCGAGGGAACATCGTACCTACCCGCGACAAGTTCTACGCTGTAGTACTAGCAATGCTGTAGACACTGGTTCAGACATTGGTCCAGACACTGGATCAGATTCTGGCCCAGTCACCAAAAGCAGCCGACAACACAGCAAATCAACGGGGTTACGTACTTCATGCTCGCTTTCACATTTCCAGGTCAAGGATCACAGCGCACAGGCATGGGCGCTGCATGGGTCGACCATGAAAGTTGGGAGTTAGTTGGCGAGGCCTCCGAAGTGGTCGGTCGAGATGTGGCTGCCCTGCTGCTCGACGCAGATGCCGAAGAACTCAAAGACACTCGTAATGCCCAACTAACGACTTTCGTCATGTCGCTCATGGTGCTCGATGCAGTTGAGCGCACGGGTATCGAGCCAAGTTTTTGCGCCGGACACAGTCTTGGCGAATACACCGCACTCGTTGCCACTGGCGCACTTCGATTTGACGACGGCTTGCGCCTTGTTGCAGAACGATCGTCAGCAATGCACGAGGCAGGACTTGCTCAACCAGGAACTATGGCTGCAGTGCTCGGACTTGACGACGAGCAAGTTGAGATTGCATGTCGGTTGGCAGATGCCGATGTGTGGGTTGCCAATTTCAACGCACCAGGCCAAGTTGTGATTGCTGGTTCTCTTGAAGGTGTCGCTAAAGCAACAGAGCAAGCAAAAACACTCGGAGCAAAACGAGTGATGTCACTTCCGGTGTCAGGCGCGTTTCACACTCCTTATATGTCGAGTGCGCGCGACAGGCTGCGTGATGCCATTGCATCGGCTCGCCCTCGCGATACTGAAGTTCCCGTGATCTCCAATGTTGATGCGCTCGCCCACGATCACGGATCTGAGTGGGCGTCATTGTTGTCGGCTCAATTGTCGTCTCCTGTTCGCTGGAAGCATTGCCTTCTTACGCTTGGCGAACTCGGTGTGCGTGGCTTTATCGAATTAGGACCGGGCGGCGTACTCACTGGAATGGCCAAGCGCACCATTGACAGCGCAAAAACAATAAGTGTCGCAACTCCAGACGATCTCGATGCGCTCATCGAATGGATGAACGTGTTTTCTTCGATAGCAGTACCACTGGCGTCCCCTGCGCATGAAGGCGAGCATCTTTTCGCAATCGAGCGTCTCGTTGTGAGTCCTGCAGCAGGCGTATTTACAAAGAAGCTGTCTGTCGAAAATAACACCCAGATTGCTGTTGGTCATGTGCTCGGACACGTCGGAGAGACCGAAGTGCGATCGCCATTCGCAGGCATTTTGCAAAACTACATTGCTGTTGATGGCGAGCGATTGACTGCTCATCAGCCAATCGCCTGGCTTAGATCGCATTAGAGTTAACTGCAATGCCACAAATTCCTTCGGGTGCACGCGGTGCAATCATCACAGGTTGGGGTCGTGCCCTCCCAGACAAAATCGTCACCAACGATGATCTTTCGAAGACTCTCGACACCAACGACGAATGGATTCGTGAGCGCACTGGCATCCATCAACGCCATATCGGTGGAACTACCGCAGGTCTCTCGGTGCAAAGCGCCCGATTGGCAATGCAAATGGCAAAGATCGACCCGCTCGAAATAGACGCACTCGTTTTGGCAACGACTACTCCTGACCGTGCAGTACCTGGTACCTCACCGAGCGTGCAGCACCAGCTTGGTCTCAAGTGTGGCGCGTACGACATAAACGCTGCCTGCTCGGGCTTTGTGTATGCACTCATAAACGCACATGGATTGATTGCAATGGGCGCAAAAAAAGTTTTGGTAATCGGTACTGACACCCTTTCTCGAGTCACCGATTGGACCGATCGCGGCACGGCGATTTTGTTCGCAGATGGCTCGGGCGCGTGCGTTCTCGAAGCCGTTGACGGACCCGGACAATTACTCGCTTGGGATCTAGACGCTGATGGTTCGGCCGAAGAATTGCTCTACGCCGAAATTGGCGGTTTCATCAAGATGGACGGCAAAGAAGTATTTCGCAGAGCAGTTCGCATCATGGTCGACTCAGCACAGAAATCGATGGCCATCGCTGGGGTCACGGCTGATCAACTTGCACTCGTTGTCCCTCATCAAGCAAATACACGCATCATTTCTGCAGCATGCGATCGACTTGGTGTCTCGATGGAAAAGACGTCCATCGTGTTACACAAAACGGGAAATACATCCTCTGCATCAATTCCGCTTGCTCTCTTTGACGCAGCCGACAAAAACCGCCTCAAAAACGGTGATTTAGTTTTGCTCGTAGGATTTGGTGCAGGAATGACTGCAGCGAGTGCGATCTTGCGCTGGCAGGGTCAGCGGTAGAAAACGGATCAACATGACTGAAACAACTTCACGAGTCGTACTCATCACCGGTGGTTCTAAAGGCATTGGTCTCGCGTGTGCACGCCATTTTGCTCTACTTGGCGACCGCGTTGCTGTTACCTACAACTCATCACCACCCGCGTCGGAGTTTTTTGCAGTCAAGTGCGACGTGACAGACACCGATCAAGTCAACGCGGCCTTTGATGCTGTCGAGGCTCACTTTGGTCCGGTACAAGTACTTGTCTCTAATGCTGGCATTACCAAAGACACGCTGATCTTGCGCATGAGCGAAGACGATTTTGCAACTGTGCTTGACGCCAACCTGACAGCAGCATTTCGCGTTTGCAAGCGAGCAACTCAGGGCATGCTTCGCGCACGGTCTGGACGCATCATCTTGATCTCTAGCGTTGTCGGCATGCTGGGCTCGGCCGGTCAAGCAAACTATGCAGCATCCAAAGCAGGGCTTGTTGGTTTAGGTCGATCCCTTGCTCGCGAGCTTGGGTCGCGGAGCATCACCGTTAATGTCGTTGCGCCTGGCCCCGTAGACACCGAAATGACAGCAGCACTCAACGAAAAACAGATGCAACAAATCACCGACGCTGTTCCACTTGGCCGAACAGCAACCGTTGACGAGATTGCAGGAGTAGTCACTTTTCTTGCAAGCCCTGCTGCCGCATATATCACTGGGGCAATCATCCCCGTCGATGGCGGACTTGGCATGGGTCACTAGGCACTCGGTCCCAAGGTTTAGACAGGAAGTCAAACTCCTTTCGTAGTAACCTATATTTTCACAAGTTCAATAACACATAGCCAGGAGCAACAACATGGACCAGCAACTATTTGACCGTTTCACAAAATGCGCAGTCGAGGTTCTCTCCGTCGACGCCTCAAAAATTGTCCTCACCGCACACTTCTCCGATGACCTAGATGCCGACTCACTTGACCTTGTCGAACTAGTAATGGCACTCGAAGAAGAGTTTGGTATTGAAGTTCCAGAATCCGATCTCGAAGGTGTCGACACAATCGGCAAGGCCTTCGATCTCGTCACTTCCAAAGTCAAGTAAGCGCTTCGAGCGCAATCAATCATGCAGGGTGCCGGACATCGTGTAGCCATTACCGGGTATGGGGTTGTTGCTCCCTGTGGTATTGGCAAAGAACTTTTCTGGCAAGGTTTGCTAGGCCCAGGCTTCTCTGGCGCCAACTCGATTGAGTTCAAGGAATGGGATCCATCGCCGTATTTCGAAAACTCCAAAGAATCGCGCCGCGCAGACCGTTGTGAGCAGTTTGCTTTAGCAGCCGCTGCCGAAGCAATGACGCAAGCCGGCGAACTCCCCTACAACCGCGAACGCATCGGAACAATTTTGGGTACTGGCATTGGCGGGTTGCGCACACTTGAAGGTCAAGTTGAAGTGCGCATGGAAAAAGGTGAGCGACGAGTTTCCCCATTTCTTGTTCCGATGATGATGTCCAATGCATCGGGCGCTGCAATTTCGATGCGTTATGGCCTGCAGGGTCCAACCGAAACAGTTTGCACAGCGTGTGCGGCATCCACACATGCAATCGGCAATGCTGCTCGCCTCATTGCATGGGGTCGTTGCGACGCAGTGGTCACTGGTGGCACCGAGTCGGCGGCAACAGTTACTGCCCTTGCAGGATTTACCAATATGACCGCTATCTCATCGACATTCGTTTCAAAACCATTTGACGAAACACGTGACGGTTTCATTCAAGGCGAAGGCGCAGCAATTTTTGTGCTGGAACGACTTGATCTCGCGCTAGCGCGTGGCGCAACAATTCTTGGTGAGATAGTTGGTGCAGCAAGTAACGCCGATGCGTATCACATCACTGCACCGTCGCCTGGTGGTGTTGGCGCGACACGATGCATGCAACTTGCACTCGAAGATGCAGTCCTAGAGCCAGGCGACATCAAGCAAATCAATGCACACGGCACAAGCACTCCGCTTAACGACAAAGCGGAGTCGCAAGCAATCGCAGCAGTGTTTGGCAACGACGGTCCTCCAGTTGTGTCGATCAAAGGCGTAACCGGTCACCCACTTGGCGCTGCTGGTGCTCTCGAGTTGGCTGCGGTGATGCTGTCGTTTGAGAAGAAACTAATTCCACCTACTCGTGGAACAACAGTTGTAGATTCAGAGATGTCAATTGATGTCGTCATTGGTGAGCCACGACCATGGGAGCCAGGTCCAACGATTTCGAACAACTTCGGATTCGGTGGACACAACGGTTCAGTTATTGTCTCGCCATACGTTAATTAAGAATCAACTACTACAAACAACAATTCGCATTCACACGCAATCTCACCGTTAACGCGAGCAACTCCCGCGCCTTTGCCGGCTCGTGCCGACATTCGACTAATTGTCGCAGACAATTCCAACGTGTCACCAGGTACAACTTGTCGCCTAAACCGTGCGCCATCCAAGCCTCCAAAAAGCGGAAGCTTGCCAACAAACTTTGGGTCGCTCACGATTGCCAACGCGCCCGTTTGAGCAATCGCCTCACAAATCAACACGCCCGGCAATGTTGGTCGACCAGGAAAGTGTCCTTCGAAAAATGTTTCATTTCCCGTGAGCTTCCAAATTGCCGATGCAGAAATGCCTGGTGTCAGTTCGGTGATCGCATCCACAAATAGAAATGGCGCACGGTGAGGTAGCAACGAACTTGGTTCTGGAAACGTCGTCATGTGCAATTCCCTTACTTCTTGAGCGATTCGAGCAACCGAAGCGGAGTGTCTTTCGGTGAGATCTTGTACCACGCATGCACGATTTCACCCTTGCCATTGATCAAGAATGCTGACCGCTCAATTCCCATGTACTCACGACCGTACATTGATTTCTTCTTCCAGACCTTGTATTTCTTCGCCACAGCGTTGGTGTCGTCAGATAAAAGAGTGAACCCAAGACTGTATTTCTCGTCAAACTTCAACAATTTGGCAGGTTTGTCAGGGCTAATGCCCACGATCACAGTTTTGCCAATTTGATCTGCGATGTCGCGCAATCCGCATGATTGCTGCGTGCATCCCGGCGTATCGGCCTTTGGATAGAAATATACGAGCACAGTTCGCTTCGAGAATTTTTTCAGAGAAAACTTCTTCTCATGCTGATCCAACAGTTCGATATCGGGGGCTAAAGAACCTTCCTTTAACATTGGTCAACCGCTTTACGAACTTCGGCAATGTAGTCACCCACAGCATCGGCATCTTCCTCGATCAATCGACGCATCACTGAAGCGCCCTGGATGACGCCATCGGCAATCGTGCACGCTTCGGCTGCTTGCTGTGCGTTAGAAACTCCAACACCAATCAGCACAGGCACATCGGTTATCGCCTTCAATCTCTTGGCCAACGTGAGTGCGCTTGAAGCAAGTGCGTCTCGCTCTCCTGTCACACCCAGCAAGCCAACTGCATACACAAAACCTCTGCACCTCTCAACAATTCGTGGCAATCGCTCGTCGGGTGCTGTCGGTGCAGCAAGCATCACTGTCTCAATACCGCTCGTGTCGGCTGCAGCACACCAAAGACCAGACTCTTCGAGTGGCAGATCCGGCACAATCGCTGCACATACTCCAGCCTCACGCAATGAATTTGCAAATCGCTCATTTCCTGCGTGATGAACAGTGTTGTAGTAACACATCACCGCAAGTGGAATGCCGACATCGACCGATCGCAACTCGTGCAATATGGAAATAGGTGTGGCGCCGTTGTGCAGCGCCATCTCGGAGGCGTGCTGAATTGTTGGACCATCCATGACGGGGTCAGAGAACGGAATACCGATTTCGATTGCATCTGCACCGTTTGCAGCAGCAGCACGGATGGCGTCAGTCCAACCTTTGAATCCGCCGGTTATATAAGGGACGACGAGTTTCCGACCTTCGCTTCGCTTTTTGCGCAAATACGTTTCTAAAGTGCCGATTTCAACCGACATCAAATTTGCCCGTCCAAAATCTCCATCATCTGAGCAACATCTTTGTCACCACGACCCGACAAGTTCATCAAAATTGTTTGACCTTGCATCTTTGGTGCTTCTCGGATAATCCACGCCATTGGGTGTGCGCATTCGAGAGCAGGAATAATTCCTTCACTACGCGACAGCGCTTGAAACGCGCTAATTACTTCCGCATCATTCACACATGGATACTCTGCACGACCTATTGAAGCGAGATACGAATGCTCTGGACCAACTCCTGGATAGTCAAGGCCAGCAGAAATCGACTGAGCCTCTTGCACTTGTCCGTGTTCGTCTTGCATCAAGTAACTGCGCATTCCATGAACTACACCCGGCATACCCTTGCCCACCGCTGCTCCGCCAGCAGGCTCTACACCAATCAGTCGAGCTTTCGTGTCGACGAAGCCGGAGAAAATTCCAATCGCATTAGATCCACCCCCAACAGCCGCCACAACAACGTCTGGATCTTTGCCATCAAGTAGCGAGTGGCACTGCTCGCTTGCTTCTTGGCCAATCACACTTTGGAATGTTCGTACCATCCACGGGTACGGATGCGGACCCATTACTGAACCTATTGCGTAATACGTGTCTTCAACTGTTGCCACCCAATCACGCATTGCTTCGTTGACAGCATCTTTGAGCGTTCGACTACCCGATACGGCAGGCACCACTTCTGCACCCAACAACTTCATGCGAAAGACATTCAACGCTTGTCGTTGCACATCGACCTCGCCCATATACACCTTGCAGCTCAAGCCAAGCAGAGCAGCGGCAGTTGCAGATGCGACACCGTGCTGACCTGCACCTGTCTCGGCAACAATGCGCTTCTTACCCATGCGCTTTGCCAGCAACACCTGACCGAGCACGCTATTGATCTTGTGTGATCCTGTGTGATTCAGGTCTTCGCGCTTGAGCAGCAAACGAATGCCCAATTGTTTACCCAAGTTGTGACACTCGGTCAAAATGGATGGACGACCTGCATAGTCTCGCAAGAGATCATCTAATTCTTTTCGAAATGAAGGATCGGCCCAAGCGTCACGAAACGCCGCCTCCAACTCTTGGCAAGCAGGTACAAGAGTTTCGGGAACGAAACGTCCACCAAACTCACCAAAGCGACCATCGAGACTTGGATCCTGAAGCATCACCCAAATCTACTAGTCGATGTCTCCTATTTCTCGGGCTGCAGCGCGCGCATTTGCGATGAACTGACGCATTTTCACTGGGTCTTTGAGTCCGTGACTCTTTTCAACTCCACTCGACACATCAACACCCCAAGGTCGCACTCGATCAATGCCCTCTGCAACATTTTCAGGATTTAGGCCACCGGAAAGTATCAAGCGCAGACCTAGCGGAATCTCGTTCATCAAACCCCAATCAAAAACCTCTCCTGATCCAGGGCTAAGGCCGTCGACCAAAATCGCATCACAAACAAAGTCGTTGGCACGCGACGCATCAGGCGATCCAGCGACTACTGCCTTGATCGAAAATCGCACAGCATTTGAAACTTCGGAAGTAATCAGAAGCGACTCATGACCATGCAACTGAGCGCCTTGCAAATGTGCTTCTTGCATGATGTCAATGATTCGTTTTGG
The DNA here is from genome assembly GCA_046049195.1 of Actinomycetota bacterium. GTDB lineage: Bacteria > Actinomycetota > Acidimicrobiia > Acidimicrobiales > Ilumatobacteraceae > UBA3006. The sequence continues at coordinate 26,348 of JBJOEQ010000129.1, forward strand.
CAACTCGTCGCGAAAAACTCCTACTGTCACTATCTCTGACGGCAAACGACGCACAATCTCGCGCACTTTGCTTGGGGCAACTTGCCTAGGCGATGGTGCGAAAACGAAACCTAGAGCATCTGCTCCAAGTGCAACTGCAAGTAGTGCATCTTGTTCGTTGGTTATTCCGCAGATTTTGATGAACACAGCAACTCACGCTAGTTCTTGGTGGTTGTTACACGTAGTGATGCAATGACAGACGCAGGATCATTGCTGACCACCAGACTTTCACCGACCAATACTGCGTCATAGCCAGCATCACGCAACGACTGAGCATCATTGGCATCTCTCACTCCAGATTCTGCAACCCTGATCACTCCAATTGGTATCACTGATGCCATGCGAACCGCTCTCTCGTGATCTACCTGAAATGTCACGAGATCTCGTTGATTCACGCCGATCATCATTGCTCCCGCCAACAGGGCTCTCTCCACTTCAGTCTCGTCATGAGTCTCAACCAAAACGTCGAGACCGATCTCGATTGCCAACTGATGAAAGGCAACCAACTCTGGTTGAGAAAGAGCAGCAGCAATCAGCAACACGCAATCGGCACCCATAATTCGCGCATCGCACACGTCCAATTCACTTACCGTGAAGTCTTTGCGCAAGACCGGCAGTGCCGTTGCAACACGCGCCTGAAGCAAATCGTCTACCGAACCACCAAACGACACATCGTCTGTAAGCACCGAAAGGCAACTTGCCGATCCGCTTTCATAAGTGCGCGCCAAATCCGATGCATCAACGCCTTCGCGGAGCACACCCTTTGAAGGAGAACGACGCTTGATCTCGGCAATGACTGCAAGTTGATGCAGTGAATCGTCTCTCAACCTTTGAATGAAGCCCCTAGTCGGCGCAACAGTCTTGGCTTCATCTATCAGTTGCGACAATCGTCGTGAATCAGATTGCGCCGCTGCTCTATGTCGGTCAAGAATCTTGGCGAGATACAACTCTTAGAGTCCCTTGCCGCCTACTGGCTTCAGAAATGACATCTCAGGAGCACCATCAACGAATGGTGCAAGCGATTTTGACCACGTAGCAAACGCTGCACTGCTTGAGTGTTCTTTTGCTGCTGCATCATCTTCATACAACTCGTAGAACCAAACTACGTTTTCATCAACTAGATCGTGGTGGAACAAGTAGGTCAGGGTGCCAGCTTCGCCTTGAGCGGTCGCAAGACCAGGCTGAACTGCTGCCGTCATAGCATCGCGCTGACCGGCCTTGACTCGAATCTTTACTGCTATTGCTACTTTGCTCATGATGTGCTCCTTGTCGTTTATTTGTAATTGTATTAAAAACCGATTTTTGCGCGCAATACATTTTCTAGATCGCTGACCGCAACTCTCTCTTGATTGGTGGTGTCGCGTTCGCGAATGGTCACGGCTCCATCTTCAAGTGAGTCAAAGTCGACTGTTACGCAAAACGGTGTGCCGATCTCGTCTTGACGCCTATATCGACGACCAATGGCTTGGGTTTCATCGAACTCGCACATATAACGCTTCGCAAGTTTTGAGTAGATCTCTTTAGCAAGCGGCATCAACGTGTCTTTTTTGGACAGCGGCAATACTGCTACTTGATATGGCGCGAGTCTTGGGTGCAATCGCAGAACAGTGCGCGGTTCGTCATTGACTACGTCTTCGTCGTAGGCCGCGAGCAAAAATGCTGCCATCGTGCGGTTTGCACCGGCTGCTGGTTCCACAACAAACGGAACATACCGTTCGTTCGTGGCTTGATCAAAATAGTCGAGCTTCTGCTTTGAATACTCCGCGTGACGTTTGAGATCGAAATCGGTTCGTTGGGCAATTCCTTCGAGTTCGCCCCAGCCCCATGGAAACTTAAACTCAATATCGCTCGTGCCGGCGGAA
>JBJOEQ010000130.1:0-3348 GCA_046049195.1 Actinomycetota bacterium
TACGACGTGTTTAAGCAATACACCAAGGCTGTTGATGACCAGTCTCGGGTGCTTTCAACCCTGCGTGGACTTTTTGAATTCACAGCGGACCGCCAAAGCATTCCAATCGATGAAGTCGAATCGGTGGCGAGTCTTGTCACGCGTTTTTCTACAGGAGCAATGAGCTACGGATCTATCTCGGCGGAAGTGCACGAGACTCTGGCGATTGCAATGAACCGAATTGGTGGCAAGAGCAATACAGGTGAGGGTGGCGAAGACGCCGAACGAAACATTTCTCTATCTAACGGTGACTCCAAGCGATCGGCAATCAAGCAGGTTGCATCTGGGCGCTTTGGTGTGACGAGCGAATACTTGGTCAATGCTGATGACCTGCAGATCAAGATGGCACAAGGAGCAAAGCCTGGTGAGGGTGGACAGTTGCCCGGACACAAGGTGTATCCGTGGATTGCAAAAACTCGTTACTCAACTCCTGGCGTTGGCCTCATTAGCCCACCACCGCACCACGACATTTATTCGATCGAAGATTTAAAACAACTGATTCACGATCTCAAAAACTCAAACCCAACTGCGCGTGTCCATGTCAAGCTGGTGGCCGAGGTTGGTATTGGCACTGTTGCAGCGGGTGTAAGCAAGGCAAAGGCCGATGTGGTGCTGATCTCGGGTCACGACGGAGGCACTGGCGCATCACCTCTGACTTCGCTGAAGCATGTGGGCGCGCCGTGGGAACTTGGGTTGGCAGAAGCGCAACAAACATTGTTGCTCAATGGTTTGCGCGACCGCATTGTGGTGCAAGCCGATGGCCAGATGAAAACGGGACGTGATGTAATTGTGGCTGCGCTACTTGGAGCAGAAGAGTTTGGGTTTGCAACTGCACCACTTGTGGTGAGCGGTTGCGTGATGATGCGCGTCTGTCATCTCGATACATGCCCGGTGGGGATTGCAACACAAAACCCAGAACTGCGCAAGCGTTTTAACGGCAAGCCAGAGTTTGTTGTCAACTTTTTTGAATACATTGCTCAAGAGGTGCGCGAGTACCTTGCGCAACTTGGCTTCAAGACTCTGCAAGAAGCAGTTGGCCATGTGGAGGTGCTCGACACACGACATGCAGTCACTCATTGGAAGGCCAAGGGTCTTGACATTTCGCCGATCTTGGCAGTTGCACAAAATCCGTATCAGCAAACGCTGCATCATTCGGTTGTGCAAGATCATGGCCTAGGCAATGCTCTTGACACGCAATTGTTAACGCAATGCGCCAGTGCAATCAATGATGCGACACCAATTCAAATCGATTTGCCTATTAGCAACGTCAATCGCACGGTTGGCACAATGCTCGGAAGCGCCGTTACAAAGAAATGGGGTAGTGAAGGCTTGCCACTCGACACGATTTCGTTGAGCTTCACCGGCTCGGCTGGACAAAGCCTCGGTGCGTTTTTGCCAAAGGGAATTTCGATTCACTTGCATGGCGACGCAAACGATTATTTGGGCAAAGGACTATCGGGTGGCCGCATTGTGTTGCGACCTAGCACTCGTGCAACGTTTAGCCCACAAGACAACGTGATCGCGGGCAACGTGATTGGGTACGGTGCAACATCTGGAGAGATTTTTATCAACGGGCTTGTGGGTGAGCGCTTTTGCGTGCGCAACTCGGGTGCTACTGCGGTTGTAGAAGGTATTGGCGATCATGGATGTGAATACATGACGGGTGGGCGAGTTATAGTCCTCGGCGTCACTGGCCGCAACTTTGCTGCTGGCATGAGCGGCGGCATCGCCTATGTATATGACAAAGACGGATTATTTGAGTCGCGGGTCAATGCAGAGATGGTGGATGTTGTAGAGCCAAATGCGCACGATGCGTCGTGGTTGCGCGAAACGATCGAGCAGCATGTGCGGTTGACTGCGTCGCCACTTGGTGCGGGGGTGCTCGAGGATTGGGCAACTGCATATGTGAAGTTTCGCAAAGTGTTGCCGCGTGATTATGCGCGCGTAATGGCGATCATTGATCAAGCAAAGATCGACGGAGTGAGTGAGGAAGAAATATCTCGACGAGTGATGGAGCCGGTCAATGGGTGAGCCAACAGGATTTATCAATTGGCAGCGCACTACGCCAAAGCGTCGCCCAATACCAGTACGTGTTGCAGACTGGCGCGAGGTCTACGAAGCATTTCCGGCTGTCGACCTGAAGCATCAGGCGGGCAGGTGCATGGATTGTGGTATTCCGTTTTGCAACAATGGTTGCCCGCTTGGCAACTTGATTCCCGACTGGAACGACTTGGTGTACCGCGACAATTGGCATGAGGCACTTGACCGCTTGCATGCGACAAATAACTTCCCTGAATTCACTGGCCGCTTGTGTCCTGCGCCATGCGAGTCTGCATGCGTTTTAGGAATCAATCAAGATCCAGTTGCGATCAAACAGGTTGAAGTTGAAATTATTGATCGAGCGTGGAAAGAAGGTTGGGTTACCCCATTTATTTCTGCTCACAAGACTGGCAAGCGTATTGCTGTCATAGGTTCTGGTCCTGCTGGCTTGGCCGCCGCACAGCAACTCACTCGTGCTGGACACGATGTGGTGGTGCTGGAACGCGATGATCGCATCGGCGGTTTGTTGCGTTACGGCATTCCAGAATTCAAAATGGAAAAGCGGCACATTGACAGACGCATTGAGCAGATGACGCAAGAGGGAACAGAATTTCGGGTTAATGCTGCAGTCGGTGACAACGTCGACATAGATGTGTTGGTGGCGTCGCATGATGCAGTGGTATTGGCCTGCGGTGCAACGCAATGGCGCGATCTGCCAGTGCCAGGCAGAGAGCTAAAGGGCATTTATCAAGCGATGGAGTATTTGCCTCCAAGTAACCGTGTGCAACAAGGTGACATATCGGAAACGACAATTAGTGCTCACGGCAAACATGTGGTGATCATCGGTGGAGGTGACACAGGTGCCGACTGTCTGGGCACGGCGCATCGACAAGGAGCACTCTCGGTGACGCAACTCGAGATCATGCCGCGCCCGCCTGATGTGCGAGCCGATGCAAACCCTTGGCCGCAATGGAGTCTGGTGTTTCGCACAAGTTCGGCACACGAAGAAGGTGGCGAGCGAGTATTCAGCGTGAATACAGATCGATTTGTTGGCAACGCGGACGGTGTGGTGCGAGCACTTGTGCTCAATGAGGTTGAACTTGTTGACGGAAAGTTTGTGACTGTGCCAGGAACAGAGCGGGAGTTGCAAGCCGACTTGGTGTTGCTGGCGCTCGGATTTGTTGGTCCAGAGAAAAAGGCATGGCTTGATCAGATTGGCGTTGCACTGGATGCACGCGGCAACATTGCACGCACAGATGAATATGCAAC
>JBJOEQ010000131.1:0-31294 GCA_046049195.1 Actinomycetota bacterium
GCTGCGTAGATGGGTCCGTAGCAACGAATTAACAATGGATGCCGATGCGGTGCGTTCGTTTCAGGTGCTGCCAACTAGTGAAGTGCAACAAGCCAGATTGCATCGACGAATAGCGGTCTCATTGCGCGAGAGTGGCGATGAATCTGGTGCGTTAGAGCACATGGACAAAGCCGAACAACTTGCACCTCATGACTGGACAATTAGGCGCGGCAACATGCCTCTTCGAGGTGTTGATCCGTTTGGCGAAAAGTTCATGGAGTTCGTTGGCGAGTGGAGCGCGGCTGGAAGCCCGGGATTCAAGCTGGGAACAGGACGAGAAACGAAGTAACGAGTGCCAAGTCTCCATAATGGGGACTGCCTTCGTCATAGATCTGCACTTCGGTAAACGCTGGCGCACTAATGAGTTGGCTGTCTGTTGCTTGTTGCAATGCAGTCTCAAATCCGTTTGCACCGAAGTGTTCTTTATTGATGCCGACGACCATGCGACCACCTGGCCGAAGCGCACTCAACACATTGATGAGCGCATCTGGCCCCAAATGACCATGCGTAAACGTGCCAGCCGAAATTGCCACGTCGTATTTGGCATTGGCAAAGGAAATTGGTTGAGTGAGGTCGGCTTCGAAGAGTTGGCCATACACAGGCTTGGTGTCAACACGCAATTTGGTTGATGCAACATGGAGCATTTCGGGAGAGATATCTACACCGTCGATGATGCTTGCGGTAATCAACTCGCTCACGCAGGTGCCAACAATGCCGGTGCCGCATCCAATATCGAGAATGGTCAGTGGAGAGGATGCGTCGACGAGTGACGCACAGATTGTGGCAATGCTCTTTGGGTAGACATACTTGTTGCGTTGAGCGAAGTCGTCGTCATAGGTCGAAGCCCAGTTGCGATACAAGGCTCTGTTGTCTTCGGGCGTTTCAAGCGCGTAGGCATCCTCGAGATTGATGGATGACTCGTTGTCGTCTCGCATGGTTCGGCCCCTATATAACCTAATGTGCTTTCGGTAGGCCAAGAGTAGGTCGGGTAATATTGCTGCTTGAGTAGTAATCGCTTTGGGGGTAGTAAGTGAAAGTTCCATTGACTGTTGTTGACCATCTGCGTAGGGCAGAACAGGTGTATGGGCATCGAATCGCGTTCGTCGACGAGCCCGATCAGCCAGCAGAGTCGTGGGGCACAAAGACGTATGCAGAGATGGCTGCGCTTGCGCGTGCGCAGGCTGCTGGATTGGACGCTCTGGATGTCCCACAAGGTGCTCGCGTAGCGATTGTGAGCCACAACAGTGCTCGCTTGCTGACGAGTTTTTTTGGTGTGAGTGCTTATGGTCGTGTGTTGACGCCAATCAATTTTCGGCTTGTTGCCGATGAAGTTGCATACATCGTTGAGCATTGCGGCGCAGAAGTATTGCTGGTTGACCCAGAGCTCGATGAAGCACTTGCGGCTGTAACTGCAAAGCATCGCTTTGTAATTGGAGCCGAGTCAGACAAGGTTCTCTACAAATTTGATACTGAGCCACGGTCGTGGACGCCGAATGAAGATTTCACTGCAACAATCAATTACACCAGTGGCACAACTGCTCGGCCAAAAGGGGTTCAACTCACACATCGCAACTTGTGGCTCAACGCGGCAACGTTTGGTTGGCACATGGGTGTGGATGACAGGGAAACGTACTTGCACACATTGCCGCAATTTCATTGCAATGGATGGGGAATGGTGTACGCGATAACTGCAATGGGTGGGAAGCACATCGTTTTGCGCAAAGTTGACGGTGGCGAGATTTTGAAGCGAGTAGAGAAACATGAAGTTACTTTGATGTGTGGAGCACCCGCAGTTGCGAATGCAATATTGGATGCAGCATCTTCGTGGAAGGGTGCGATACCAGGGCGTGACGCGACACGCATCGTTGTTGCTGGCGCACCACCACCAGCTCGAACCATCGAACGCATTGAAACTGAATTGGGTTGGACATTTAATCAGTTATACGGGCTCACGGAGACAAGCCCATTGCTCACAGTCAATAGTCCTTCGCCCGAAACTGATGCGTTGTCGGCTGCGGACAGGTCGGTTGTGCTGAGTGCCGCGGGTGTGCCGGCTTTGGGAGTAGAAACCAAGATTGATGAGACGGGCGAGGTACTTGCGCGCAGCAATGTGGTGATGGAGGGTTACTGGGCGCAGCCAGAAGAAACCGCAAAGGCGATTGTTGATGGTTGGTTTCGCACTGGTGACGGTGGCTCAATTGGCGAGTCACATGTGTTGATAATTGCTGACCGCAAAAAAGACGTGATTATCTCTGGTGGAGAGAATGTGAGTTCAATTGAAGTCGAGGGAGCAATCTTCTCGCATCCTGATGTCACCGAAGTTGCCGTAATTGGAGTGCCAGATGAGAAGTGGGGTGAACTCGTGATGGCGCTTGTTGTGAAGAAGCCAGAATCGACGCTGAGCGAGGCCGACTTGATTGTCTATTCGAAAACGAAATTGGCTGGCTATAAGTGCCCGAAACGCATTGAGTTTCGAAGAGAGTTAGCGCGCACTGCTACTGGCAAATTGCAGAAATTTAAACTTCGAGCACCATATTGGGAAGGATTCACTCGTCAAGTCAATTGAGACTGATGCCGAGATTAAACCCTGAGCCCAAAATTATGAAAACTACTGCGATCGTTGATCAATTTCGAGAAGAAGGGTATGCGATTGTTCGCCAACTATTTGATGGTGAGGATGTGCTGCGGCTACAACGAGAGACCGCTGATTTGTATCAAGCAGGCATTCAGCACCCCGTCACGTACAAGCACGGCAATTTGGCGTATGAGATTTTGCCCGAAAAGCATTTTGATAAGCGCTACATGATTCAGGCCTATTGGTTTGCGTGGGCCAACAAATATTTCGACGAGTTTCGAAGCGATCCAGCAATTTTGCAATTGCTTGAGCCATTTTTGGGTCGAAGCATTAAACAGGTGGCCCAGCAGATTCATTGGAAGCCACCGGGTGCAACGGTGTCGGGTTATCGGTTTCATCAAGATTTGAGATTTCGCGAAAGCAAAACAAGTTATGAAGACGTGGTGCGAGATTCGGTAACTGTGGGCATCGCTATCGATCGTGCAACATCAGAAAATGGTTGTTTGAGGATTGTGCCGAGAAGTCATACAAATGGTTACTTGGGTTTGTCAGACAACGGCGAAGGGTCGATCATGAAGGGTCTCACGCACGATGATGAGTTGGTCGCGGTGGGTCTTGATCCGCTCACGATCGTTGACGTTGAACTTGAGCCTGGTGATGCCGTCATCTGGGGTCTACTGACCGTGCATGGCTCGTTACCAAATACGTCTTTGCATGATCGGGCTTTTGCACTCTCGAGCTATGTGCGAGGCGAGACGTCTCAGCGAGGCGAATGGGCATTTCGGGATGGCGAACGCATGAGTTTGGGCCAGACACCCGTGTTGTGCAAAGACGAAAAACTATTTGACAACCTCGAGCCCTATTACGACGACACCGAATGGTATTTGTAGGCGTTTAACCCTTGCGGGGTCTAAAGACTCTGCGCTTGATCCCCAGTTTGGTAACTAGCATCATTTCTTATGAACTCAACCCCGCAAGTACTTGCTCTAACCGCCGCATGCATCGTCGTGATGATGGTGGCTCTGTGGATCGTGAGTCTGATTAAGAAGGATGCTTCAATAGTCGACATATTTTGGGGACTCGGTTTTGTGATGGTCGGTTGGGCGTCGTGGCAATTGTCTGACGCCAACTCGCAGCGCGGAACAGTGCTTGCCGTGCTCACCACCTTGTGGGGCGTGCGACTAGGTGGATATTTGTATTGGCGTAATCACGGTAAGGGCGAAGACTTTCGCTATCAGGCGATGAGGAAGCACTATGGCTCAAAGTTTGCATCAAAAAGTTTGTTTATCGTGTTTGGCTTGCAAGGTGTGCTGATGTGGATTGTTTCGTTGCCAGTTCAACTGGGGCAGATGACCAACGATGCAAAGATCGGTGCTGTTGGGATTATGGGCATCGTCGTGTGGGCTGTTGGCTTTCTCTTTGAATCAGTTGGGGATATTCAGTTGGCACGATTCAAGTCGAGCAGCGCCAATGCAGGAAAAGTTATGGACAAAGGCTTGTGGAAATTTACGAGACACCCAAACTACTTTGGCGATGCTTGCGCATGGTGGGGCATTGCTCTCATTGCAGCCGAATCCCGTGTCGGGTTGTTCGGAATTATCGGCGCACTAGTAATGAATATCTTGCTCTTGAAATATTCGGGCGTACCAATTCTTGAGAAGTCAATCAACAAGCGCCGACCTGGGTACGAGGAATATCAGCGACGCACAAGCTCTTTTGTACCGAGGATGCCCAAAAAATAACGATTAGGAGTTTTTGCCGCGCAACTTGTTCCACGCGCCAAACGAATCGAGTGACGCAATCGTTGATCCCATCGATTCTGGTGGCACGGGGTGGCTGATTAAGAAGCCTTGAGCCTTTGAGCACTTCATCTCAGCAAGTATTTGCAACTGTTGCACGCTCTCAATGCCCTCCGCGACCATGTCGAGGCCAAGTGAGTCACCCATTGCGATGATTGTTCGCACGAGCGAGCGAGCACTTTCATCTTGCGCTACGCCGCTCACAAACGACTTATCGATCTTGAGGCGTTGAATTGGAAACTTCTGCAAAAGCGAAAGGCTTGAATAGCCAGTTCCAAAGTCGTCGATGGCAATCCGAACACCTAGATCACACAATGCATTAAGAGCGTCGAGAGCCTGCTCGGGTTGAGAAATCATGACGCTCTCGGTCACTTCGAGCCACAGTTGTTCTGGCGGCACGTGCGCGCGTAACAACGCTTCATTAACCACTGCCACAAAGTTTGGGTCGTGCAGTTGTCGGGGCGAAACATTGACTGACATGGTTGCATCGCTGCGACAAATACCTTGTGTGATCCAACCGCGTAGATGCGTGAGCGCTTCGAGAAGTGCCCATGCGCCAAGGGGCACGATGGTTCCGGTTTCTTCGGCAATTGGGATGAATTCGGCTGGCGAAATCATCGTGCCGTCATCGCGCTGCCAGCGCATCAGCGCTTCGAACCCCACAACATCACCCATATCGATGTCGACAATTGGTTGATGTACGAGACGCAATTCGCGGCGCTCTAACGCCCTGTACAGAGCAGTCTCTATCGCAAGTCTCTGCGTGACACGCTCGAGCATTGACTCGTCAAACACTGCAACGCAATTGCGTCCAGCGTCTTTGGCGCGATACATAGCAGTGTCTGCATGGCGCAAAAGATCATCGGCTGTCGACGTAATGGATGGATGATACGAAGAGACGCCTATTGATGCTGAAACGAATACATCTCCTTGACGAAGAGAAAGCGGTTCGTGGAAACTTTCGAGCACTCTGTCTGCGAGTTGCATCGCATCACTTGAATCTTGGGTGTCCGGATCGAGCACCACAAATTCGTCGCCAGAGATGCGACCGACCACGCATCGATGGGGAAGGGCATTGCGCAAACGCTGTGCAACTGCAATGAGAACTGCATCGCCAGCCTGGTGCCCGAGAGAGTCATTGATGTTTTTGAAACGATCCACATCAATGAATAAAATGGTCGGCTTGCGTCCTTCTGTCCAAGCGGTAAGAAGTGAATTGTTGACGAATGTAAGCATCAGACTGCGGTTTGGTAAACCGGTGAGCGCATCGGTTTGAGCCGAATCAATGAGTCGATGCTGGGTTGCGGCATTTGCGCGCACTGAATGAATGACGCGTGATGTCACGGCTGCTGTGAGGACAAATATTGAGATCGTTTGCACAATGCGATCTGTCGAGTCGACAGGATTGGTGAGTGCGAGCACGACTACTGGCAAGATCAGTGCTGCAGTAGTGACGATCAGTCTGCCCATGAGTGGACGCTGAGTAAGGATTGGCCCGCGTTCGGTGAGCGAAGAAATGGATGGATGAATGAATGCGGCCGAAGCGAGAAATAGTCCCAAAATATAAGCAGTGGAAGATTGAGTGGAGGTGATGTCAATACGGCCAGCATCGTTTGCTGCATACAAGAAATCTCCAAGCAACGTGCAGGTGATCGCACCAGCAACGAGCCAGACAGATGCGCTCCGAGTTGAGTCACCAAACAACAATGTTGCAAGTGTGAACAACACAATTGCGCTCATGCCAAGTGTTGAGCCCTGAATTACAGAGATTAATGGCGTGATGCTTTGCGTAGCGATCGTCGGTTGCAACAACACTGTCCAGATAAAGAACCATGCACCAAGTGCAACGATGAGTCCGTCAGCCAACACCGAAAGTGGGTCGCTGCCTAAACGGCTGCTGACGATGAAGAGCAATCCACCCGCGAGCAGAAGTTGCACAGCAAGAAAGAGTGATTCGGGAATTGCTTGCAGGCTTGGCTGTGCAGTGAATTTACCGTCAAAGATTTGTGCAACAGATGAACAAAGAACGATCAACAATAAGGTCGGCCAAATCGCACGATTGGGCTTGGTGACACGCACAGCAAACACAAGGGCTACCGCGAGTTGCACAGTTGCAATGAGATAGAGCTTGTTACTCAGGTCGACAGAATTGACCAATGAATTGATGATGGCCAGGACAATCCCTACGCCGATCAGACCCAATGAAATTCGTGCAATTGGCGCGGCTTTCACGGGCAAAACGGTACTACATCCCGATTTTGCGTGTATGGATGGGTTACTCTTGTAACAGGCGGAGGAGTTGAGACGTTGCTTTGCGTCGTCTCATATCACCCTCAAAAGTTTGTTTCTAAAGGACCCGCCCGAATGTTTGTGACTCGTCACTCGCCAGTGACCGACCCAACGTTGAAAGATCAGCTGTGGACGCTGTATTCGCGCGCGTACCTTCGCACTGCCGAAGATTCGGTGACACACGAGATGTTGGACCGTCTGGAGTTCAACGATCAACTCACCGACCCAACCAATCGAGCTTGGGTGGTGTGGGAAGACTCGATGCCTGTAGCCATGACGCTTGTAGCCACCGATGTAAAGCAAACACGATGGCTCAGTGAGCAGTACTTTAAACGCAATTTCCCCGAGAAGTTTAAGGCTGGGCTCGTGCACTATGTGGTGTGGGCTGTTGTCGATCCAAGTTATGTTGTGCGTGGTGCGAGCATTTTTATGGCACGACAAGCGATGGCGGTAGAAGCTCGCGAAGGTGCACTGCTGGTCTTTGACATGCCGGAAGATAATCAGCCAAATGCGGTTGGCGGCGCTGCCGAGTTGATGCGACGGATGGCGCGCATGGTTGGAGAAGCACAATTGCTGCCCCTTACCGTGCAGCGGTATTACGCCCTCGACTTTCAGTCTGCCCACGCTCATGAGGCGTTGGATTCGCATGATCAGGATGCGTTACAGGCGATGGCGGCACAACAAAACCGATAATTCACGATTTACGCTAGATTTACAGAGTCATGAATCTGATTTGCAGCCGCTCTGCATGAACCTTCGATGAGCGTGTCCAACCTGTCTGTATCAACCGTTTCGTTCGTTGTTGCTGGCGCGCACTTGATGTCGGGGCTACTTGGCGAGCGCGATGAGCACTTACGTTATATCGAGGACGAGTTTCCAAGTTGCGCAATTCATGTTCGTGGCAACGAGATTTCTATAAGCGGTGCTGATGCGGCGCTGGTGAGCAAACTGTTTGAAGAACTCACCGAACTTCTGCAACGTGGCGAGAACCTCGACCGATCAGTTGTCATTCGCTCAATTGTGATGGTGCGGGCGAACCAAAGCCCAAGTCGTATTTTGACCGAGGAGATTTTGCGAACAAGTGGTGGTCGGGTCATTCGCGCAAAGACTGCAGGGCAGCGTCGATATGTTGAGGCCATTCGCGACAATGTCGTGACGTTTGGAATTGGGCCGGCTGGTACTGGAAAAAGTTGGCTCGCGGTGGCGATGGCAGTCGAGGCATTGCAGATGAAGCGAGTGCAACGAATAATTCTTACGCGACCGGCTGTCGAGGCTGGCGAGCGCTTAGGTTTTTTGCCAGGCGATCTTGCAGCCAAGATTGACCCGTACCTCCGACCGCTGTATGACGCAATGCATGACATGGTCGGCGCAGAACAGGCAAAGTTATTTTTAGAACGTCAAGTTGTTGAAGTTGCTCCGTTGGCATTTATGCGTGGGCGCACGCTCAATAACAGTTTTGTAATTTTGGATGAAGCGCAAAACACTACGCCTGAGCAGATGAAGATGTTTCTGACACGAATTGGGTTTGGAACAAAAGTTGTTGTCACTGGCGACACCACACAAGTAGACGTGCCGGACGGCCGCAGTGGGCTCTTGGGTCTTGAGCGCGTGTTGACAGATATCCCAGACTTAGCTTTTGTCCATCTGGACGCAACCGATGTGGTGCGTCACCGAATTGTTGCCGACATTGTTGCGGCATACGAAAGTGTGACGAACGCTCGCATTAATTCAGATACAAGTTGGAAAAAGCGCGATGGCTGAGACTCGCCCAGGCTTGTCAAAACCACGCCGCACAGGTGGAGACGGAAACCCCGAAGTTTTCTGTGCAGATGAGCAAGTTGCTGTAGAAGTTGATCTCGGTAGATGGCAAACCCTGGCCCTAGACGTGCTTGAAGCAGAAGGTGTGCGTGGTGCTGCCGAACTGACGGTGGTGTTTGTGGATGAAGGAACTATGCAGCAACTCAATGCTCAATACATGGGCAACAACTATGCGACCGATGTATTGGCTTTCCCCCTAGACGCAGTAGAAGCAACGCGCACACCCGGGCCTGGTGCGCTTACAAAAGGGCCAGACAAGAATGAATTTGATATTGCCGATTTGCCACTGCTGCTCGGTGACGTAGTGATTTGCCCAACCGTGGCAATTAAGCAGGCACCTCTTCATGCAGGAAACGAAGATGATGAGATGGCGTTGCTGCTGGTGCACGGAATTTTGCATGTGCTCGGCAACGATCACGACACACCTGATGCGGCGAGTGCGATGCAGGCAATTGAGCGCAAGCATCTCGAATCATTTCATTGGCACTCAACAGCGCCTACCAACTTTCGTCATGTACCCGAGGCACAGCAATGATCGCAATACTCGCTAAGGCACCGTCGACTATGGATCTTTGGATGATGCTGGTGATTGTGGTGCTGTTGTTTGTGTTGATCTTTTTGTCGCTGGCCGAAATGAGCATGTCGCAAATGACAAAGCCGCGTGCAGCAGCGCTGGCTGAGAAGGGTGTCAAATCTGGAAAAGCACTTGTGCGCTTGGCTGCACAACCTGCCATGTGGGTCAACCCGTTGCTGCTCCTCATCAACGTTTCGCAAACCGTGCAGGCCACGTTGACTGGCATTGTTGCTAATAGTTTGTTTGGCCCTGCTGGAGTAGCGGTCGGTGTTGCGCTCAACGTCATCTTGTTCTTTGTGCTCGCTGAGGCTGTACCGAAAACATACGCTCTGCTCAACCCAATTAAGGGCGCAACGATTACTGCTCGACCAATCGAATTTGTTGTTCGATTCTGGCCACTGCGTATTGCATCAGGATTGCTCATTCGTCTTACGAATGTCATCGTGAAGGGCAAAGGTCTTGCACAAGGTCCATTTATTGGTGAGCAGGAATTTTTGGGGATCGTTGAAGCAGCCGCCCATGACAGCGTGATCGAGCATGAAGAGCGCGAGCTCATTGAATCTGTTATTGAGTTTGGCGACACGATGGTGCGCGAAATCATGGTGCCACGACACGATGTGGTGTATCTCGATGATGATCTGACAGTAACTGCGGCTCTCGACAAGGCGGTTGTTGAAGGATTTAGTCGTCTGCCTGTATTTAGAAAAGATGATGATGACGTGGATGACGTTGTTGGCATTGTGTATGTCAAAGATTTAGTGATAGCAGAGCGCTCAGGCAAGGGCACCAATATTTTGCGCGATTTGGTTCGCACAGTCGAGGTGGTGCCAGAGACAAAACTTGTTGCAGACTTAATGCGAGGAATGCAAGCAAAGAAGTTTCACATGGTGATCGTTGCCGACGAATATGGCACCGTGACTGGGCTTGCAACACTGGAAGATTGTTTGGAAGAACTAGTGGGCGAGATTGTGGATGAACACGACGAAGAGGACGATTCGTTGAGGTTGTTGCCCAATGGCGACTTGCTTGTAGACGGATCGATGTCGATTGGTCGCTTGAACGATGAGATCTCTACGAATATCCCTGAAACCGAATACGACACTATTGGCGGTTTTATCTTCGGAATGCTTGGTCGCGTACCTGCTGTAGGGGACTCTGTCGAGCATCAGGGATGGAAGTTTTCGACCGAAGAGTTGGACGGACGACGAGTGCAGAAGGTGCGGGTCAGCACAATTACTGAATGACGGCTATTGTCGCCGTCATGGAAATATCACTAGAAGGCAAAGTTGCGCTGGTAACGGGTGCGTCACGCGGTATTGGTAAAGCAATAGCGAAGTCATATGTAGAGGCTGGCGCCAAAGTGATGCTGATGTCGCGCAAGGAAGACGCATTGCGCTCGGCAGCAGATGAAATTGGTGGAGACACAGCATTTTTTGCCGGCAACGCAGGCGATATTGAAACAGCGCAGGCATGTGTTGCTGCCACGATCAAAAAGTTTGGACAGATTGACATCTTTGTTAATAACGCAGCAACTAATCCATATGCGGGCCCAACATTGGGCATTGACCCCGCACGGTATGACAAAACATTTCAGGTCAACCTGCGTGGCCCGTTGTTTTGGTGTCAGGCAGTTTGGGAAGCATGGATGATTGATCACCCCGGAGTGATCATCAACATTGCATCTGTTGGCGGGTTGCGTGCCGAAGGAAACCTCGGTGTGTACAACCTGACAAAGGCAGCCCTCATTCACTTGACAAAGCAACTCGCTGGCGAACTTGGTCTCACTCGAGTGGTGGGTATTGCACCTGGATTAGTGCAAACAGATTTTGCGCAAATGTTGGTTGATAATTTTGGCGACGCATTGGCAAAGCGCTTGCCGACTAAACGACTTGGAGTGCCTCAAGACATTGCAAACCTTGCAACATTTTTGGCGTCAGATCTTGCAAGTTGGATGACTGGCGAAACCTATTTGATTGATGGTGGCGCAGGAGTTTCTTCCGGCGGCATGTAGTTGTTCGCCAAACGATAAAGAATTGGTCCTCCTACGGCGAGCGCAATACAACCTACGAAAACTGATGCGAGATACGGTGCTCGCAGCCCATTGCTGTAGGCGATTTGCCCACCAATAAGTGCTCCAAGTGAAATTGATCCAGTTCCGATAAGTCGATAGACACTGTTTACACGTCCAAAAAGCTCTGGTGGGATGATTCGTTGACGAAGTGAGACGGTGACAATATTCCACGTGGTTCCTGCGAGCCCCATTACGGCAACGGCAATTGCCACAGACCAAATGTGGGGCATGAAGTAATAAATGAGACCAACTGTGCTGAACACAGCGAACGATACGACCATCGCGAGTTGGGCGCCTAGACGTTTGGCGATACGGTCTCCAACGAAACCGCCAACTATCGAACCGATGGCCATGAGTGACAGAAGCAACCCATAACCACGACCAGTCACGCCGAGTTCGTCGGCTGCATATTTAACAAAAATTGCATCACCAAACATCGTTGCCATGTTGGTGATGCCGAGCATGATTGCAAGTGTGCGAATAAGCTTGTTTGCCCAAAGCCATTTGATTCCTTCAACCAGATCAGCTTTGAAAGACTGCCGTTGCACTGGATCAGCCGGATGATCTGTTGAGGGCAACTTAATTGTGGAAACCAGCACTGCAGCCAACGCAAATGAAGCTGCATTGGCTCCAAATGGAACACCAACTGCGGCGACAAATGCCCAAGCACCAAGTGGAAGTCCGACAAAGCTATTAGCGATTACTTCTGCTGTGTACAAGCGACCATTTGCTTTCTCAAGCAATTCAGGAGGAACAATGGCGGGCAAAAATGCCTGTGCTGACATGTCAAAAATTACCTCACAGCAACCAACCCCAAGCAGAATGATCATAAATGACCAGATGGTGAGAGAGCCCTGCCAAGCACTGTAGGCGATGATTGAATACAGCACAGTTCGTACTGCGTTCACTGTGACCATCAAGTGCTTACGATTAAATCTGTCGATATAAACACCAGCAGGAAGTGTGAGCACTAACCAGGGTAATCCTGTAGCAAACGAGACACCGGCGATGAGGCGGGGATCATTTGTGAGAGAGAGGGCTAGTAACGGAGCCGCAGCATGCTCCATTCCGTCGCCCACATTTGAAATAGAAGTCGCAACAAATTGGCGCCAATAGTTAGACGGCAAACGATCTGATGTGCGCGACATTATGCAGAGGGCAGTGCTTGCACGTCGACTTTTCCGAGACTCGTTCGCAGTATCTCGGCGACAACAATGATCTGTTGCGGTGCACAAAATGCGGGAAGAGTTTGTTTGACATGTTCGCGCAGATCGGACAACAACATCGCTTCTGAAGTCTGGCTCGAATCATTGAGCACAACGTAGGCAACGACCCTCTGACCCCAGGTTGTGTCTGGCGTGCCGCGCACAACGACTTGATTGATGATTGGATGCGAAGCAAGTGAATTCTCCACTACTGAAGGCCAAACATTCTCGCCTCCAGTAATGATCAAGTCTGTTTGCCTTCCATGAACAGACAACCTGCCGTCGGCGAGGATCTCGCCTATATCGCCAGTTGCGTACCAGCCGTCCTGCATGGAGATCGTTTGATCATCGCGATATGCACGCATCAGCATTGGGCATCGAAGGAAAATTTCGCCGTCAACGATCTTGATCTCGACATTGTCGAGTGGCTGTCCGTTGTAGAAAACACCTCCGCCAGTTTCGGTCATTCCATACGTTGTGATTACATTGTTCGGCAAATTGGCAGGAGCACTGCTTCCACCAAGCAAGATGCTTTTGAATAGGGAAGTGTCAATGCGTGAAAGGGCAGTCGCCACCAACGAAGTATGAGTTGCTCCATTCTTTGCTGCTTCTTGCACGGCGGCAACATCAAAGGCCGGAAGAAGTGTGAGCGCGCCGCCTGTGTGTAGTGCACGGGCTATGACCGAAAAGCCACCAACGTGTGAAACAGGAATGCAGACAAGCCAGTGATCGCTTGCGCTGAGTTGAAGTCGCGAGGCACTTGCCTTTGCGCCAGAGAGTATTGACGAATGAGTGTGGATGATGCCCTTTGGAGTGCCTGTTGAACCACTCGATGCGATGACAAGAGCGTCACCATCGTGCATTGGGCGACCATTTGGCAATGATGAAGCAGTGAAAGTGGCATCAATAATCTCTGAAGGGGTCATTGCGTCAAGAAGCATCTTTTTTCCGGCTGGTCGCAGACGTTGATCAATGGGCAAAACGGCATCGCCATTGGACCACGCGCGCTGCACCAGATTGACAAACGTTTTACTGGCAGGCATGTCAAGAGCAATGAGACGAGCCATTACAACAGGATAGGGCGAGCGACTAAAGGGTCATCTGTTGCCGATGACAAGCATGGAACACTGGTGTTATGACAAATTCGCAACCAACTGGTGTACAGGTATGGATTCTCGGAGCCCGTTTGCGCACGCTGCCTGCGGCAATCATGCCCGTGATGGTGGGAAGTGCGTGTGCTGGAGCATTTGAAGGTGCTGGCACCAAAAGATGGACGTTTGCGCTGTTGGCTTTGGTGGTCAGTCTTGCATTGCAGGTTGGTGTCAATTATGCAAACGACTATTCGGATGGTGTGCGTGGCACTGATGAAAAGCGAGTTGGGCCATTGCGCTTAGTTGGTTCAGGTCTTGTCGCGCCAAAGATCGTTAAACGGGCTGCGTTCATCGCTTTTGGTGTAGCGGCAGTAGCTGGATTACTCATCGCACTTGCAACTTCGTTGTGGTTGGTTGTCATTGGTGTGGCATGCATCGGCGCAGGATGGCTGTACACAGGAGGACCAAAACCTTATGGCTACATGGGGCTTGGCGAACTTTTCGTCTTTGTGTTTTTTGGATTAGTTGCCACGTGCGGAACGATGTTTGCTGTCACTCAACAGATCACACTGTTGTGCGTTTACGCATCAGTCGCGGTGGGTTGTTTGGCAGTTGCGCTACTCGTGATCAATAACTTGCGGGATATACCTGGCGACACCGAAGTTGACAAAGTAACTCTGGCTGTGCGGCTGGGGGATAAGAAAACTCGGACTTTGTACAACCTGTTGTTCGTGGCGTGTGGCGCAGCGATTGTGCTGTGTGCACTATCTCGACGCGGAGCAATCGTCGGCGTGTTGGGGCTCGTGGTCGCTGTTCCTGCAATCCGAGTTGTGCGAAGTGGCGCGAGCGGACGCGAACTGATTGCAGTATTGGCGACTACTGGAAAAACACAAATGGCAACAGGGTTACTGTTGTCATTGGGGTTGTTGCTCTAAAGGGTTGCGAGCCAGTTGCACACGATCTGTGCTGTTGTTTGAGGCTGCTCAAGATGAACGCTATGGCCGGCATCTTTAACGATGTGAAGAGTGGCGTTTGAGCCAATAAGTTCGTGCATGCGGCGTGCATGTTGGCAAAACGCCTCATCGTGTGCCCCTGCGATGAGCAGTACGGGCATGGAGAGTGTTGGCAATGTGTCCCACAAACTTTGTTGCGTACCCGTGCCGCACATGCGCAGACTGGTGGCAAGAGATGTCGCTGAATTTGTGCAGCGCTCGGCGATGTCCTGCGGGTTGTCGGGGAGCAATGCAAACATGGGCTTTGCGAGCCATTCGTTAATGAACTGTTGAGTACCAACTTGTTCAACGTGGTCGGCTAATTCATTGTCGGCTTCTTGGCGGTGCTGACGCTGTGTCGGATCGATAATGCCAGCAGTGCCACTGATCAGTACGAGACCTTGAACTTGTGTGGGGTGTTGAAGAGCGGCATGAAGACAGATGCGAGCGCCCATGCTGTAACCCAGGTAGATCGCTTGACCGCATGTTTCAACTAATGCATCGGCGGCACCAGACACATCTGTTGCAATGTGCTGCGACTCGCCATGTAGTGGCGCATCAACTGCCATTGCCGAAAACTGTGTTGACAAAGCGCTCATCTCAGAGACGAGACCATGCATCGAGCGCCGAGTTTGTGTAAATCCGTGGAGCAACGCGATCTTCTGTGCGGCGCTTTGGCTCGCCAGTTGGTCGTGCGCGAGTGTCATGACTCTGTTCGTTCACTGAGGCGTTGAATTACTCGCTCGAACATTTCTACGTCTTGTGCGCCAGGCACAGACCATTGATCATTGAAGATAAACGTAGGCACCGCAGTAATGCCATTTTCTGCCGCCATCTGCAACGACTCCTGTACGTCGTCAACGCATTCGTCGCTGAGCAAAAACTGCATTGCGGTGTCATGGGGTATGCCAACTTGTCTTGCGCACTTTGAAAGAACTACTTCATTTGCAATGTCATCACCATCGGTGAAGTACGACTGCATAATTCGCTCTTTGAGTTTTGCTTGCACTTCGTTGCCGTAATCGCGCTCAGCCATGACAAGAAGTCGATGGGCCATCAGGGTGTTTGCACGCAGTGCAATATCCATGTTGAAGACGATGCCGTCCTGAGCAGCGATGTTTGTCACATGCGCAAGAATCTGTTGGGCCTTTTCGGCACCTCCAAACTTCTTTGCGTAGGCCTCGGCAACCGGCGTGGACTGCCCAATGGGGGCTGTGGGGTCTAACTGATATGGCTTGTAGGAGATGTCGAGATCTACATCAACCCCACGGGCCTGCAGGTTGGCCACTGCCGTATCCAGTCTGCGTTTTCCGATGTAACACCATGGGCAAACCACGTCAGAGAAGATTTCAACGCGCATAGGTGCCACGATAGAGGGGATGACGAGTAGTTCTGCAATCACGGCGACCTTTTGCGCCACGCTCGTGGACGAGTGGATTCGTTGCGGGGTTGAGCATGCGGTGGTGGCACCGGGCTCAAGAAGCACCCCGATGGCTTTGGCAATAGCCGCCCGAAGTGAGTTGCAGTTGCATGTTTTTCACGATGAGCGATCGGCATCGTTCGCTGCGCTGGGAATTGGACTGTCGAGCAAGAGTGGCAGATCGATGCCAGCAATACTGTTGTGCACTTCCGGTACTGCAGCAGTCGAATTTCATGCGTCAGTTGTGGAAGCGAATTATGCATCAGTACCGATGTTGGTGTGCACCGCCGATCGACCACCGGAGTTGCAGGGTGTTGGTGCTGCTCAAACAATTGATCAACAAAATCTGTATGGGGCTTCCACGCGACTGTTTGTCGATGCTGGAATTGCCGACGACACAGGGCGAGACAACTGGCGCAAGTTGGCTCACGAAGTGTTGAATGCAGCGATACAGACAGACGCTGGACCAGTGCAACTCAACTTGCCGTTTAGAGAACCGCTTGTGGGTATTGCCGAAGCATTGCCTGCTGTTATCGGTTCGCGAGTTGGAAATTTGATTGATGATCCACAAACAATTCCCCAAGACCTCATACAGAAGTTGTCTGCAATATGCGTCGGGGAAAAGGGCGTCATAGTTGCGGGCAATGGCATCGACAATCCGCAAATGGTTCTCGAACTCGCTCATCGCTTGCAATGGCCAGTTTTTGCCGACAGTCGCAGTGGGTGTCGAGTTGACGTTGCTAATGCCTGTGGTGCGACCGTTGTAAGCAACGCCGATATTTTGTTACGTGATTCCGAGATGGCGGCTGCGTGTCATCCGCAAGTGGTATTGCGTTTTGGGGAGCCGCCTGTTTCGAAAGTTGTAAATACCTGGTTGCGCGAGAGCAAGTGCACGTACGTGGCAGTAAGTGACACGATTAAGCTCATTGATCCAGACAGAATTGTCGTTGAGCATGTTGTGGCGAAAGCATCTCACGTGTGTGAAAACCTGAATGCGCACGTGCAACAGAAGACTGCAACTCAATGGGTGACAAACTGGTCAAAATTACAAGCAACGTGTGATTTGGTTCTTGGCTCGATGTGGAACGACTCGAGTGCATTGACGGAACCCTTGGTGGCGAGAACGCTTGTAGAAGCAATGCCCAAGGATTCAAATCTGGTGCTGTCTTCGAGCATGCCGGTGCGCGATGTGGAATGGTTTAGTGCTCCACGCGTTGGCGTACGAGTGCTTGCCAACCGCGGCGTTAATGGCATTGATGGTGTGGTGTCGACGGCAGTAGGAGTTGCAGCGGAAAGTGGAAAAGTTACTTCGCTATTGATTGGCGACATTGCGTTGTTGCACGACACAAATGGTTTGCTCAACTTGATGCAACGCAAAGTCGATCTCAAGATTGTGGTTGTCGACAACAAGGGTGGTGGAATATTCAGCTTCTTGCCTCAGTCAACAACTCTGGACCCACAAAGATTTGAGCAATTATTTGGTACTCCGCACAATGTAGACATTGGACAATTGGTGCAAGCACATGGGCTACCCAACACAACGGTAGGAACGGTTGCTCAATTGAAGGGCGCCCTTGATCAAAAGGGCTCGCGCGTGATCATTGTCAATACTGACCGCCGCCGAAATGTTATTGATCATGACGCGATCTATGCTGCGGTCTATGCAGCAGTAGCCAAGGCGCTCAAGGCCGAATAATTGCGGCAAGCATGGCTTGTAGCTTTGCTTGTGTTTCGGCAAGTTCTGAAAGCGGTTCACTGTCGGCAACAATTCCGCCCCCTGCAAACAATCGTGCGGTCATGTTGTTGTTTGAATACTCTGCACAGCGAATTGCTACAGCCCAAACTCCGTTGCCTTGGGCGTCAAACCAGCCAACCGCACCGCCGTATCGCCCGCGAGACATGCCTTCAATATCAGCAATGAGTTTGAGGGCTTTGTCGCGAGGGAAACCGCCGAGTGCGGGAGTAGGCGAGAGCGCATAGACGGCATCGAGCACATGAAGAAATGGTTCGGAAAGTCTTCCCAACATGTGCGTGCCGAGATGCTGCACATTGGCGACCGCAACAATGCTTGCCTCGGGCTCCCAGTCGAGGTAGGAGCACCATGGCAGCAATGTGTCATGAACTGCATCGATGACGATGCGATGTTCGTTTTGATTTTTGGTTGATGAGAGCAGTGAGGTTGCAAGCTGTGCATCGGTAGTTGCGTCGCCCGTTCGTGGTGCGGTTCCGGCCAAAGGATGGCTTGAAACTTCTCCATAGAGGATTGATACGAGCAGTTCAGGCGACGCACCGACAAATCCATCTACAGAAAATTGATAACTCGAGCCAAAAGAGTTGCGAAGTCGAAGCAGGACCGAGTGGATATCAATTGGTTGACTACTCGAAACAAATACGTCACGTGCAATGACCGCTTTGGTTATTGTGCCACTGCGCACAGCGTCACGAGCGGCAGTTACTGCATGTAGATATGTCTCGATGTCAACCCCAGGGGTGACGGTGTACGACGACGATGTTGCGCTCGGGACGTGTGTTGGGCTGAGATCCAAATCAATTGATTCTGATTTGTCGAGTTCGGTATCTTGAATTGTGGTTACCCAGCATCGACCGTCTTCAGACTTGCAAACCAGTAGTTTTGGCAGAATGAAATCGTGTGGCTGTTGTGAATCAAACGGAATGGCGCCGATCAGTACAGGACCGCTGCCAGGGGCATTCACCGAATCATCAACTTGAATGTTTGCAAGAAATTCCTTTGCTTCGTGTGATGCGACCCGAACTGCAATGCCACGTGTTGCAAAACCAACTCCGTTGCGAACAAACAGCATGCCGTCGGATCCTGCGATGGCATTGAGATCGATTTGATCGGCAGTAAATGTGGTCGAGACCTCGGAAAGTAGACGCGTAGTAGCGCGCATCGTTATGCCTTGGTCGCGAGAAGCAATTGTGTGATCCCACCCGAGAGTTGACGGTGCTCGACAGATGTAAATCCGTTTTGTGTCAACATGTCAACCATCGCAGCAGGTGAGGGAAGATAAGCAACGCTTTTTGGTAGGTAGTTGTACGCGGCGCGGTTGGAAAGCAATCCACCGATGCGCGGGACGATCTTGCCGAAGTAAATGCTGTTGCCCCATTTGATGAATGGGTTAGTCGGAATACCGACATCGAGCAAGGCAACGCGTCCACCTGATCTCGTAACGCGGGAGAGTTCGCCAAAAAATGTGTTGAGATCAAGCAAGTTTCGCAGAGCAAACCCGCAAGTAACTCCATCGACTGAAGTGTTGGCGCAAGGCAACTGCAAAATATCGGTTTGGGTGCGAGGGGCGTTACTGCGGTCGGCAATCAGCATTCCGAGCGAGAGGTCCATCGAGAGAGGTTGGTATCCGGCCTTGCGCAGGTCGATACACATGTCGCCTGTGCCGCTTGCCAGATCGAGAATGACGCTGTTGGCGGGCAGTCCGAGGCAGCGAATGGCTATGCGCCTCCAGCGCACATCAAGTCGAAATGTCATGATTCGATTGACGAGGTCGTAGCGCGGGGCAATTGCATCAAACATTGTGCGAACGGCATGCACTTTGGCTTGGCCCTGCGGCAAGTCGACCGAGTCCCACGCATTGTTCACAGCATTCAGGCTACGACCTGAAGCCGACTCGTGGCAATGGCTTGTTATCGGGCAAACTTGCTAGATGATTGATTTTTCCTTTCCGCCAGAAGTTGAGAAAGTTCGGATGCAAGTGCGCGAATTTATGGACACTGTGGTGCGACCGCAGTGGGACGCAATAGATCAGCACGATCGATCGCAAGTGGTGAAGACGATTGTGAAGTTGCGAAAAGTTGCACGTGAAGATTGGAAATTATGGTTACCGCACATGCCGGCAGAGTGGGGCGGCATGGGTCTTGGTCCAACCGCGATGGCTGCTGTATCGGCCGAGGCAGCCAAGGTCAGCATCGGACCATTCGTACTCAACGCTCAAGCGCCAGACGAGGGCAATCAGCACACGCTCTTGCATTGGGCAACGCCGGAACAAAAAGAAAAATATTTGCGTCCTTTGTGCGCAGGTACAGCACGTTCATGCTTTGCGATGACCGAACCAGAAGTTGCGGGCAGTGATCCGACTCTGATTAAGACTTTTGCCTATAAAGACGGTGACGAATGGGTCATCAACGGACACAAGTGGTTTATCTCTGGAGCACGTGGTGCGCAGTTTGCATTGTTGGTTGCTCGAACCGAAGAGGACCCAGATCTGCCGCAGGCTGCAAACTCATGCTTCATCGTTGATATTCCGAGCGAAGGATGGAATGTTGTTCGCGACATCGAGACGATGTCGGGTGGTCACAACCACTGCGAGATTTTGATTGAAGATTTGCGAGTACCCGCGAGCAGCATGCTCGGTGGTCGCGGTCAAGGTCACTTGCTCGGTCAATATCGACTTGGACCAGCGCGGCTCGCGCATTGCATGCGATGGATCGGCCAAGCCGAGACCGCTCTTGACATGATGGTTGCTCGTTCGCTCGACAGATATTCACACGGTTCGATTTTGGCGGAGAAGCAAGGAATTCAGTGGCTGATCGCAGACTCGGCGATGGAGTTGTACCAATGCAAACTCATGGTCTTGCACGCTGCGTACAAGATTGAACACGGACTTGAATTTACGAGCGAGGTTTCGATGGCCAAGCACTTCGTTGCTAATAGTTTGTGGCGCATCGTCGACCGAGCAATTCAGGTGCATGGTGCGTTGGGGTACTCGACTGACACACCTCTTGCTGGCATGTTGCAGCAGGCACGATGGAGTCGCTTTGCCGACGGTGCAGACGAGATTCATCAAATGCGCATTGCACAGCGAACAATCGCTGCATACAAAGATCACGGATCAACAAAGAAAGCCACTGGAGATTTGCCATTATGACAAAGCAACACATCACGTTTGGCGTATTCATTCCTCAGGGCTGGAAAATGGAATTGGCGAAGATTCCAACAGCAGCCGAAAAATGGCAGGCATCTGTCGACATCGCAAAACGTGCAGAACAGTTGGGCTTCGACTCAATTTGGGTGTATGACCACTTCCACAATGTGCCTCGGCCTGCTCATGAGGCAGTGTTTGAATGTTGGACGGTTATGGCCGCTATGAGTCAAATTACAACCAAAATTCGACTTGGGCAGATGGTGGGTTGTGCGTTGTACAGACCACCGGCGTTGCTCGCCAAGATCACGTCGACTCTTGATGTGATCTCGGGTGGACGCTTGGACTGGGGTATCGGCGCCGGTTGGTATGAAAATGAATTTAGAAGTTACGGCTATCAGTTTCCTGTGCCTAAAGATCGAATTGGAATGTTGCGCGAAACTGTCGAGATCGTCAAAATGATGTGGTCGCAAGAAGAAGCGACATATGAAGGAAAGTATTACCAAACTTCACGCGCCAATTGCGATCCAAAACCATTGCAGAATCCGCATCCTCCAATCTGGATTGGTGGTGGTGGCGAGCAGTTGACATTGCGAGTTGTGGCTCAGCATGCTGACTATTCAAACTTCGGTGGTTCTCCTGAAGACTTCGCGCGCAAGGTCGAGATATTGAAAGGTCATTGTCTCAGTGTTGGCCGAGATGCTGATGAGATTGGAAAAACAATCTCTGGTGAAATTCTCATTCGCGATACTGAGCAAGAGTGTCGTGAGTTTCAGATTGCCAGTGGGCGAGGCGATCAGTTTGAGACATGGCAAAAATCCAACATCGTTGGCACGCCAGATCAAGTCGCAGAAAAGATCGACCAATACATCAAGGTTGGTTGTACCGGATTTATTCCATGGTGCGTCGATTATCCGAGCACACAAACGATGGATGAGTTCGCCAAGATCATGGCGAATTATCGCTAACTAGTAGTAATAACGGAAGATGAGCTCTGCAACGCACGAAGGCTTTGTGGCACCCTCAACTTCAAACGTTGTTTCAACAACAACTTGAGCGCCGCCAGCAATGTCATCAACTTGAATAAGTTTTGCGCCTGCACGAATTTTTGAACCAACTGGCACAGGGGACATGAATCGAATCTTGTTGGCTCCGTAATTGACGCCCATTTTGGTGCCTTCATGTCGCCAAATGCCTGCCATCAATACTGGTGCAAGTGACAGTGTGAGATAGCCGTGTGCAATTGTTTGTCCGAACGGGCCGGTCTTGGCCTTTTCGACATCGAGATGGATCCACTGATGATCACCAGTTGCGTCGGCAAACGTTTGCACCTGCTCTTGTGAAACTGTCATGTAGTCGCTGTAGCCCAAATGTTGGCCAACATGGGCCTTGAGATCTTCGTGGTCTTTGATGATTGTGGTCATGGACGAAGTTTAGCGATACCAGATGCGCTGGTGCTCACGGGACTGCGTGTGTAAAAGAAGTGCGAGAACCGCTATGTCAAATGCACTACTGATGATTGAGCCACCAAAAATGCGGCCGGTTAAATAGTCGGTAATTCCGACTGGGCTTTGCGTCTCAAAATTTTGAGCAAACGAGCGCACGGCCAGAAAGCGAAGCACGAATGGCATTGCTGCAGCAATCACGCTGAGTTTGTAGCCAATCTTGAGGTCGTTGGCCATTAACCAGCCGCCAAGAACATACAGAGCCACCGAAATGATTCCGAGCACAAAGCCAAAGGGGTATTGAAATCGCAAGTAACCGATATAACCAGATTTGTCGATCAGACTGACTAACGCAAAAAAGCCGTCGAAATAGAGCAGCCAGGTAGCGATCTGCAGCGTCTGTGGCTGCATCCGATCAAACCACTTTTTAGGATCGATATTTTGCATCTTTGCATTATGGCAGCGTAAAGAGCCGAGTGGACACTTCATCTACTCGTAGCCTGTAATCAATGCGATCTGGCTTTGTCTCTTTTGTTGGCCGACCAAATGTTGGCAAGTCCACGTTGCTCAACGCAATCTGTGGCCAGAAGGTCAGCATTGTTTCCGACAAGCCGCAAACTACTCGCAACAGAATACGTGGTGTGCTTACAACCGCCGAAACTCAACTGATCTTTGTCGACACTCCAGGCATTCACAAGGCAGTGAGTGCGCTCGGAGAACGCGTGAATGCAACGGCGATAGAGTCGACAAAAGATGTAGATGTTGTTTGCCTGGTTATTGATGCCACGCAGACCTTTGGCACCGGCGACAAGTATGTGAGCAACCACATTGATATGTCCAAAGCAGTTGTGATCCTCAACAAGATTGACAGGGCTGAACCCGCCAAAATTCTAAAGCAGTTGCAGGCTCTCTCATCCCTCGGTGCGGCCGAGTACTTTCCGATTAGCGCAAAGACTGGTGACGGAGTTGCAGAACTCACTGCGTATTTGGCAACGCGAATGCCAGAAGGCGAATTGTTGTATCCGGCCGAGATGATAACCGAGACACCGGACAGCGTGTGGATAGCCGAATTGGTGCGCGAGCAGTTGCTCGAGAACACGCACGAAGAACTGCCGTACTCGATCGCTACTCGTGTGACTGAATATGAACCACCAAGAATTCGTTGTGAGATTGTTGTTGAACGCGAAAGTCAAAAGGGAATGGTCATTGGCAAGAATGGTGCAATGCTCAAAATTGTTGGCACCAATGTGCGTCGGCAATTGCCGAGCGGAACCTTTTTGGAACTTGCAGTTGTGGTTGACAAAAACTGGCAGCAGCGCCCAGAGCGTGTAGAGCGTCTGGGCTATTAGCGTGGCTACTAGTCCAGTTACTGCTGATTGAT
The DNA here is from genome assembly GCA_046049195.1 of Actinomycetota bacterium. Classification (GTDB taxonomy): domain Bacteria; phylum Actinomycetota; class Acidimicrobiia; order Acidimicrobiales; family Ilumatobacteraceae; genus UBA3006. Next base: position 23,595 of record JBJOEQ010000131.1, read on the forward strand.
GAGCGACGAGTAGTCGTCGAAAGTAACAGCAACACCACTTGCAACCGAGTCTCCACGGCCGCGTGGTACCGAAATGAGTTTGCCTTCAACGCTAAAGAGCACCTGCCCTACACCTGGTCGACTCGTTAAGGTCAAAACGATTTGGGCTATTGCAAGTTTTTGGTCGAGACCCGAAAGAGAATCGAGAAAAACGCGTGTGGCATCAACTTGGGCCACACCACGGATGACGTCAACGCTCGCAACGAATGTCGTTGGAAGAGCCGTTCGAAGACCGACAAACTCGGGACTCATGCTCGGTCCTTCAACCAAAGATGACAATGCCTGTGCTGGGTTGGCTGGGCTAGCAACATTGCGTTGCACTTTGATGATCCTTGAGTTGGAAATAAAAAAGAGATCAATTGGCTCAGAAACTGCAACTGCAATGGACTCGGTGCTGATTGGGTCTAGAACCGTGGTAGTGGTTTGTGGGATTGTTGTTTGAGGAGCGTTTAAGCCGAAAGGAACATCTTCTGGAGCAACTTGCTGATACGAACCACTGCTTGGTACAGCACACGAAGAAAGAACAACCAACAGCAGCATTGAGCGTCCGAGCGATGTGGTCAATGTGGTCGTTGAATACATTCTCACGATGCGACCGATCGTTTGATAGTGACAACAAACTTTGCTCCACCCGTAGGTGAGTCTTCGACGTGGGCGGTGCCACCGAGGGCGCGTGCATGTTCTTGCACGATTGCTAAACCAAGACCGCTGCCGGTTGAGAGGCGTGCTGCGGTACCTCGGGCAAAACGCTCAAAAATTCGATTGCGCTCACTGATGGCGATGCCTTGACCGGCGTCTTCGACACTGAGAACAAAATAATCAACTTGGCCATCGAGTGAAACTCTTGTTGCACCAGCGCCATGGTCGCGAGCATTTTCGAGAAGATTGAGCAGGATGCGTTCGATACGCCTGCGATCAACCAGTACTGCATCGTCGATCTCGGTTGAGTCTTTTGTTAGCGGCAGAGATTGTGTAAATACAACTTGGCCAAATCCGTGCCTTGACATAATGCGATTAATCAAATCGATCAGGTGCACATTGTCTAGGTTGTTTTCGCTTGCACCTGCATCGAGGCGAGAGAGTTCGAGAAGGTCAACGACTGTGCGGTCAAAACGCTTGACCTGTGAAGCGAGGATGTCAATTGCTTCTTTGTTGCGATCAGAAAACTCATCTCGTTTGGAAACCAATACATCGACAGCAGCACCAAGTGCGGTTACTGGAGAGCGCAGCTCATGACTCACATCGCTAGCAAAGCGCTGCTCGCGCTCGATTCTTTGTTGCACAGCATCTGCCATCTCATTAAACGAAGTAACAAGTCTTTCTAGGTCTGGGTCTTTCTCGATTTCAAGGCGCGTGTCAAGGCCGCCAGTAGCGATGTCGTTCGCTGCGCCTGTCACTCGCAACAGAGGTCGCAATACGTTTCGACTCGTTGACAACCCCAAAAAGGCGGCGGCAACAGTGATCAGGATTACGCCGATGAGCAACGTTGTCTGAATTGTTCCGAGGGTTGTTGCAACATCGCCGAGCGGGAACGCTTCAAAATACTGCGCATGAATTGATGGAATCGAGACGCCGATTGCTTCGTAAGGACTTGAGTTAAATGTGAATCGCTGTCGACCAGTGCCGCCCTGCAGCGTTTTGTTGACAAGATCTTGGGGAAGATTTGATTGTGTGAAACGCAACGGCTCTTGTGCATAAAAATATTCGCTCTCTATTTCGTTGGCGTCAAGATGCAAAACCGCATAACCGCCGCGCTCACTACGAATGTTTGCTATCAGTTGGTCTACATCTGCAGGGTTTTCGGCGTAGAGCGTTCGTACGAGTTGCGCATTGTTGAATGCTTGGCGTTTGGCGACTTCGCTTCGCTGACTGAGCAGATATGAACGGGTGCTTGCATACGTCACGACGCTGAGTGCAAGGGCTGCTGCGAATGCTCCGAGGCTGAAGAACAGAACCATTCGACCGCGAAGTCCAAACAGATTTGGAAAGCGTCGAGCCTCTTTCATGCTCTAAGCATGGCAGGAAGAAGGGGAGATCCGAACCGGTGAGGATCAAGGGGGAGCATGATCTCCACCGGTTCGATGGCTCTATTGTTGCGGAGGGATTTGACTACTACGCACGGATTTTGTGCGTTTTTGGTAACAATTTGCTTGCTTCAGGCAGACTTCTTGCATGCATTCGCTGCTTTTCATTGAGGACGACACAGCGATCAGAACTGCCTTACGCCTAGCCCTTGAAGACGAGGGCTACACGGTTCGCGAAGCCAAGGACGGGGCAGAAGGACTTGCAAAGTTTGCCGAGACAACTCCAGATCTTGTACTGCTCGATCTTCGGCTTCCTGACATCTCGGGTTTTGAAGTATGCCGCCACTTGCGTCAGCACTCAATTGTGCCGATCATCATGGTTACGGCACAGACAGATACACACGATCTCGTGGCTGGTCTTGAGGCAGGTGCAGATGATTATGTGACGAAACCAGTCGTTGCAAAAGAATTGGCCGCGAGGATTCGTGCAGCATTGCGACGCACTCATTTAGTAGAACCAACATCGGTTGCTAGTGCGACTCTTGTTTCACGCTTCGGTGACGTTGAACTTGATCGGCAACTGAGTGTTGTGTCGAAGAACGGAATTGAATTGAGTTTGACAAAAACTGAATTTAATTTACTGTGTGAATTTGCTGATCATCCAGGAATGGTGATGTCGCGAGATCAATTGCTCGAGCGAGTGTGGGGGTACGAGTATCTCGGAGACTCACGATTGGTCGATGCTCATATTCGTCGCTTGCGAGTAAAAATTGAAGATCAGCCGATGAACCCGTTAATCATCCAGACCGTTCATGGCATGGGATACAAGCTGGTTGCCAAGTGAGATTACGTGAGACTACGTAAGAAAGCTTCAGCCTCTTCAAGATCTACAGTGCGTGGCATCGGTGGGAGTGTTGCGACAAGCGTCTTGCCGTAACCCTTGGTAGCAAGTCTCGGATCAAGAATGGCAACAACTCCGCGATCTGTTTGTGATCGAATAAGTCGCCCTGACGCTTGTGCGAGCTGCGTTGCCGCAAGTGGAATATCGATCTCGTTGAAGTAGTAGCGACCAATCACATCTCGTCGTGCGCTTAAAAGTGGATCATCTGGTCGAGGAAACGGAATTTTGTCAATGATGACGAGACTTAAGGTGCGTCCTGGCACATCTACACCTTGAAAGAAACCAGCGGTTGCAAAAAGGCATGTCGACTCGTCTTCGGCAAACGCATTGATCAGCGCCATTTTTGGCAGATCATCTTGGCGCAGTATCAAAAATGGCAGTCGCTTTGCCATTTCGTCAGCGGCCAGATGCATTGCGCGATAGGTGGTAAAGAGTGCAAGCGTTCTACCACCAGCGGCAGTGATCAGACGTTCTATTTCGTCATGCACGGCATTGTCGCGCAATGGATTACTGGGTTCTGGCAATTGTTTTGCGCAGTACAACAAGCTCTGTTCGTAGTCAAACGGACTGCCGACATCAATGACGTCGACCGATTCTTCGGCAAGACCGATGCGGTTTGGTAGTGAGAGCGGGATAGTGGCGCTCGTAAGAATTGCTGTGCGTTGATTCCAAACGTTTTCAAGCAGTGAAGGGCCAACATCAAGTGGGGCAATCTCAAGCACTGGTCGGTCTTTTGAACCGCTGACGAACGCAACACGACCTTTTAGTGCGATCAGGGAAATGTCGATCGATTCAATGAGTCGTGTGGACAGGGTTTGAGCACGCAGAGCCCTCTGTTTTGCCGATTCATCTTTGCTATTGATATTGCGCAACATCTCGAGTGCAGAATCGACCTTAAGTCGCAACGAGATCAGTGCAGTTTGGATGTCGTCTGGAAGCGGCATTGACAATCGTTTGTCAACGTAGGGGGCAAGTATTGATTGCAGATCGTGGGCAATCTGGTTCAGCGAACCGCTTGTGGCATCATCACGAATGATCGCGCGCAAAGAGGACGCGACCGCATTGACACGACCAGGCCCAATTTCGGTGCTGATTGATGCGCTGATGACATCTTCAAGTTGATGGGCTTCATCAAAGACGACAACTTCGTGCTCTGGTAGCAATGCTCCACCCGTTGCGATGTGCAAGCCATAGATATGTGTATTGACAACAATGACGTCTGCGGCAGCGGCCCTGTCGCGAGCGCGTTCTGCGAAGCACCGTGCCCCTGCGGGACATCTCTGTGCACCAGGACACTCATCACTACCGACGCTGACCATTCGCCATGCTTGATCGCTTGGACTCCAGGTGAGATCGCCTTGATCGCCCGTGTCTGTTTGAGTGAACCATTCGGTGAGACGTGCAATCTCTTTAGTTACTTTTGCAGGAATTGATTCCAGATCGAGTTTGGCCTGTTTCGGTGATGAAATTTCATCGACTCGTTGCGCGCAAATGTAATTGCTACGACCTTTGAGAACTGCCCACGAGATATGGCGGTTCAGTTCTTTTCCCAACACTTGTGTAAGCAGTGGCAGATCATTAGCAGCAAGTTGGTCTTGCAGTGCCTTGGTGTAGGTGGAAACAACGATTCGTTTGCCGGATGCGATGAGCGGAACTAAATAGCCAAGGGTTTTGCCGGTGCCAGTGCCTGCTTGCACGATGAGATGACGTTTGGTATCGACTGCGAGGGCGATTGCAACCGCCATTTCATTTTGACCCTGCCGTTCTTCTACCTGAGGCAACGACGACGTAACCGAGTGCAAGAGCGAGAGTGTGGTGCGTGAAATTTCTTTGTTGTTCACGTGCGAAGCAACGCCAATGCCGCATCAAACTCGACTGCATCAAGATCGGGCCACCAACGCTCGGTGAAATACACCTTTGCTGTGGCAATCTGCCACAACATGAAATTTGAAATCCGACTTTCTCCAGACGTGCGGATTAACAGATCTACATCGGGCATTTCTGAACTGTACAAACGCGACTGCACTGCAGCAGTGGTGATGGGTTCACTGGGAGAACTGTTGTTTGCGCACTGTCGCGCTGCCCGCAACAGTTCGGCACGACTGCCGTAGTCGAATGCAACTGTGAGTACCATGCCGGTATTGGTCGCGGTGTCGGTTATGGCCTGGCGAATGGCGCGCTGTACGAAAGCAGGAGTGCGTGCGCCAGGTTCATCGAACGGCCGACCGATCCAATTGATGCGCACATTATTTGCATTGAGTTCCTCAATGCGTCCAAAGAGTCTCTTGTGTAATGACAGGATGTGTCGCACTTCGGCCTTTGGTCGAACCCAATTTTCGGTAGAGAATCCGAACACGGTGAGATGGCCAACACCCCGAGCGGAAGCGATGCGAACGACTTCTGCAAGGTTTTCTTCACCTGCTGTATGACCTGCGGTGCGAGGCAACCCACGGCGTTTGGCCCAACGTCCATTGCCATCCATGATGCAAGCCACATGTGGGCCCTGGGGTGGAGGAATTGCATTCATTGGAAGCACCATCGTAAGGCTTCATGCGACAATAGAGGGATGGCCAAGGGATCTACAAGCGCTGCGAGTGGCCAAGCCGGTAGCGAAGGTGGTCTCTCGCACGTATTGGTGTGCGGGGGCACATTGCAAGAGTGGAGGCAGGCAAGCGTTGGAGAATGGAAGTTGCAACTTGACACATTTGTCGACTCTGTACATGAATCTGGCGCTCGTTGGTTGACCGTGTGCCCTTATGCCGGACCAAGTGGGTTCGAGGATGAAATTGCAACAATTGTGTTGGATGCTTGCGGTGGTCAACGCAACGGCAACAGAATTTCGTTTATTGCAAAAGACGGATTAGTCGTGGTCGTTGATTTGTGTGCTGATGGCAGAGAGAGATTTGCAAATGCGTTGAATCAGATCAAAGGCGAAAGTATGAGCACTCATCAAGAAAGAGAGATCAGCGAAGAAATCTTGCGCGCTGCGATGTTGCCGCCTGGTTTTGTGGATCCCGATTTGATTTTAATTTTTGGCTCTCCAACGCAAATACCGCCAAGTTTGATGTGGGAACTGAGTTATAGCGAACTTGTGTTTTTGGATGTGTCGTGGCGTAAATGCAATGTTGATCACGTGCAGATGGCAATCAATGACTTTCAACGGAGAGATCGTCGATTTGGCGGTGTTGACTCGTGAATCAATATCGCGACAAGGGTGTGGTGTTGCGCACGTACAAACTTGGTGAGGCTGACCGCATCATCGTGATCATGACTCAAGATCACGGCAAGGTGAGAGCCGTCGCCAAGGGCGTTCGCAAAACAAAATCAAAAATTGGTGCGCGACTTGAAGTGTTGAGTCATGTCGAAGTGTTGTTGTACAAAGGCAAAGGTCTTGACACTGTCAATCAGGTTGAACTCATCGAATCATCTGCGCCATTGCACGCTGATTTAGACCGGCTCACTCAGGGACTCTCGATGTTGGAAGCGGTCGACATGATTTCCGAAGATCGACAACCCTCGCCGCATTTGTATCGAATGTTGGTCGGTGCTTTGAATGCGCTTGCTGAACAAGCCTCACCCTTGGTGCTCGCCGCCTTCTATTGGAAACTTTTGGCAGCAGAAGGGGTTTGTCCGCAGATGGATAGGTGCGTCACATGTAACTCGGATGCCCCGCTCGTTGCGTTCGACATGATTCAGGGCGGAGTGCAGTGCAAAGAGTGTCGTACTGGAGTCTCGATGAGTCAGAGCGCAATATTGCTGTTGCAGCAGGTTTTGGGTGGTCAACTGAATTTTGCTCTCGCTCAGGCAGCGACACCAGCCACAGCCGAAATTACTCATTTGGCTACACAGTCAATGGAGCACCATATTGAACGACGACTACGTTCGGTCGCAATGTTTGAGCGGGGCTAATTAACGGCACTGATGAACGGCACTAATAAATGTAACTAGTTTGGATATGTAGCGGGTTGTAGTCTGTATCAATGCCCGCGACCGATCTTGAGCAAATAGTCAATCTCTGCAAGCGTCGCGGTTTCGTCTATCCAAGTGCCGAGATTTATGGTGGCTTTCGCTCGTCGTACGATTACGGCCCGCTCGGTTCGCTGATGCTGCGAAACGTTAAAGACGCTTGGGTTCGCGCAATGGTTCAAGAGCGTGATGACGTGATGCTGATTGATGCCGCAATTTTGGGCCCTCATGCAGTGTTCGAAGCCAGTGGACACTTGGCCAACTTCAGCGATCCACTCGTTGATTGCACCGTATGCAAGAAGCGTTTTCGCGAAGACCAGTTAGACGACCGAGATTGCCCGCAAAAGATGAAGGGCTGTACTTTCACTGAGGCTCGAGCCTTCAACCTGATGTTCAAGACGCATGCTGGTCCAGTTGAGGGCGAAGGCACTGACGTGTTTATGCGTCCAGAGACCGCTCAGGGAATGTTTGTCAACTTTGCAAACGTCTTGCAGACATCGCGACGTAAGCCACCATTTGGTATTGCTCAGGTTGGTAAGTCGTTTCGCAATGAAATAACTCCTGGAAACTTTATTTTTCGCACACGTGAATTTGAACAGATGGAAATGGAGTATTTCGTTCCACCAGCCGAAAGTGCGAAGTGGTACGAATATTGGTGCCAAGAGCGCATGAACTGGTACATCGAATACGGAATACCTGCGGACATGCTTCGTTTGCGTGCACACGCATCAGACGAACTCTCGCATTATTCCGCCGGCACGAGCGATATT
>JBJOEQ010000132.1:0-10928 GCA_046049195.1 Actinomycetota bacterium
TCTGGACCCATGTATGGGTTGCCGTCTGGTGCGTAGGGGATTGGTCCGTTGACAACGCGCGCGATGCCCGCTTCGCCAATGAGTGGAACACGATTACCAGCGTCCAAAATCTGTACTTCAAGTCGATCAAGCTCTGCTGGCCACAACATGTTTGCAAACTGATCAGGAATACCGTCGAGCCACATGGCGGTTGACTGCCACTCGTATGGTCCGAGAATGAAACTGTTGCGCTCTTGACGCAAGTAGTACGAGGTGTCTACGTCACGCAAGAGTGGAAGTGGAAACTCGCGTGCCGCAAGCTCTGGAATTTCTTCGGTCACCAAGTATTGGTGTGCCATTGTCATGATCGGCAAGTGTCGACCGATGAGAGCCATTACTTCTCCAGCGCGATAGCCAGCAGCATTGATAACAATTTCGCAATCGATTGTTGCTTTGTCGGTTGTCACTGTCCACTGGTCGTTGTCGTGTTGCTTCATTGCAATCACGCGCTCGTTACGACGAATGTTTGCACCCATCGCACGTGATGCGCGAGCAAGTGCCTGGGTTACTTGCGATGGATCAATGTCGCCGTCCAGTGGATCCCACAATGCACCAGCAAGATCATGTGTCTCAAGTAGCGGGTAACGCTCTTTGAGTTCGCTCGGTGTCAACATGTCGTACTCCATGCCGTTGGCACGCGCCATCGACTTGACGTGACGGAACTCGGCCATGCGCTCTTCAGTGTGAGCGAGTCGCACCGAGCCAGTGACGTGGTAACTGATTGGGAAGTCAGGATCTTTGGCGAGTTCGGTGTACAACTCGGCTGTGTACTTCTGCACCTTCATGATGCTCCACGAGCCCGAAAAAGTTGGCACGTTGCCGGCTGCGTGCCAGGTGGAACCCGAGGTCAATTCGTCGCGCTCGAGCAACAGCACATCGGTGCAACCCATTTTGGCTAGGTGATAAAGGGCGCTGACTCCAGCAATACCGCCGCCGATGATGACAATTTTTACGCGCTCGCTCATGTCAGACCCTGTCTAGTTCTCTCGTATATATAGCCGCTTGGACCGATTGGGCCAAAGCCGCCTGTGGTGTATTTAAATCTATATGTCATAATAGGTCACTGATATATCTCCACCAAAACCGCCGAGGGGACCATTGTGCCGAATTTGCCAAGTAACGCCAAAGTAGTGATTGTTGGCGGCGGCATTGTTGGTTGCAGCGTTGCCTATCACTTGGCAAAGCGTGGAGTTACCGATGTTGTCCTGATCGAGCGCAAGCAACTCACCAGCGGCACCACGTGGCATGCAGCAGGTTTGGTGGGTCAATTACGAGCCACACAAAACCTCACTCGCTTGGCTCAGTACACCACCAACTTGTTTGCAACGCTCGAAGAAGAGACTGGGCAAGCAACAGGTTTCCAGCAACGCGGCTCGGTGGCGATTGCGCCAAACGAAGAACGCTTTGAAGAACTCAAGCGTGGTGCATCAATGGCCCGCGTGTTTGGTCTACCCGTCAACGTCATCACTCCGGCCGATGTAAAAGATTTGATTCCACTCGCACGCGTTGACGATCTTGTTGGCGCAGTGCATTTGCCTGGCGACGGTGTTGTCAACCCAATTGACGTAACGCAGGCACTTGCAAAGGGTGCGCGCGCAGCAGGTGTAAAGATTTTTGAAAACACCAAGGTCGATCGCATCGTTATCGAAAACGGTCGTGCAGTTGGAGTGATTTGCGAAGGCGAAATGATTCGTGCTGATGCAGTTGTCAACTGTGCAGGCATGTGGGCACGTGAGCTCGCAGATTCTGTTGGAGCAACAGTACCTCTGCACGCTGCTGAGCACTTTTATATTGTGACTGAGCCGGTGGAAGGAATTTCGCCAAGTATGCCTGTGTTACGCGATCAAGATGGTTGCGGTTACTTCAAAGAAGATGCGGGCAAGTTGCTTGTCGGTTGGTTTGAGCCAGTTGCCAAGCCTTGGGGCATGAAAGGAATCTCGGAAGAGTTTTCGTTTACGTCGTTGCCGGAAGACTTCGAACACATTGCACCGCTTGTCGAGAACGCAACGCACCGTATGCCGCTGCTCGCACAAACCGGTATCCGCTTGTTCTTCAACGGCCCAGAATCATTTACTCCAGACGATCGCTACTTGCTTGGCGAACAGCCAGAAGTGCCGGGCTTGTTTGTTGCAGCAGGTTTTAACTCGATCGGCATTCAGTCATCGGGTGGTGCAGGCAAAGTGCTTGCCGACTGGATTATTGACGGCCGTCCGCCGATGGATCTGTGGGATGTCGATGTGCGTCGCGTGATGCCGTTCCAACGCAACCGCAATTACCTTCACGATCGCACTGTCGAATCGCTTGGTTTGTTGTACGCAATGCACTGGCCATTCCGTCAGCCAGAAACTGCGCGTGGCGTGCGTCGCTCGGCATTGCATGATCGTCTTGCCGCAAAAGGCGCATGTTTCGGTGAAGTTGCAGGGTGGGAGCGCACAAACTGGTTTGCTCCTGCAGGCAAAAAAGCCGAATACGAATACACATATGGTCGTCAAAACTGGTTTGACTACACGGCAGCAGAATGCAAAGCCACTCGCGAAGCAGTTGCCATGTTTGACCAATCATCATTCGGCAAGTTCGTGCTTGAAGGCGCCGATGCTGAGCAGATCATCAACAATGTTTCGGCAAACGACATGTCGGTGCCAGTTGGAAAACTTGTCTACACGCAGTGGCTCAACGAGCGAGGTGGCATTGAAGCCGACCTCACCGTTACTCGCGAAGCAGCCGATCGCTATTTAGTAGTTACTGCCGCCGCCACTCAGGTGCGCGATTTTCAATGGCTCAAAAATCACATTCATGCAGGCGCACGAGCAACACTCACCGACGTCACATCCGGTTCGGCTGTCTTAAGCATCATGGGTCCAAACTCGCGTGCTCTGTTGCAGTCGCTCACATCGACCGACATGTCCAACGAAGCATTCCCGTTTGGCACTTCGCAGATCATCGACTTGGGTTACGCGCGAGTGCGCGCAAGCCGTGTCACATTTGTTGGTGAGCTTGGTTGGGAGTTATACATCGCAACTGAATACGCAACGGGTGTTTTCGATGCGATTGTTGCAGTGGGTGACAAGTTTGGTCTTAAGCACGCTGGCTATCACGCACTCAACTCGATGCGCACCGAAAAGGGCTATCGCCACTGGAGTCATGACATCTCTCCAGATGACTCACCAATCGAAGCTGGGCTCGGATTCACCGTGGCGTGGAACAAAGCAGGTGGCTTCATTGGTCGCGATGCTTTGCTCAAGCAAAAAGAGACTGGTGTTAAAAAGCGTCTCGTACAAGTTGCGCTCAAAGATGCTGGCAAATTGCTCTATCACAATGAACCAATTTGGCGTAACGACGAAATTGTCGGGCACATCGCATCGGGCATGTTTGGACATCACCTTGGCAAGTCGCTCGGGATGGGCTACGTCGAAAATCATCACGGCCTTGCTGACAAAGAATTCATCACAAGTGGCATATATGAAATAGAAGTTGCAGGCGAGAGAGTTGCAGCAGACGTGCAGTTAGAGCCGTTTTACGATCCAAAGAGTTTGCGTATCAAGGCCTAACGGCCGACCGAGCAATAAGAACTACGATGAAGGAGCAATCATGACAACCACACCAGCACGACGCGGCGGACGAGCAACTCGCACTGCAATGCGAGCGGCGCCACTTACCGACGACATCAAGCCAGTACGCCCGGGTATGCCGAGCGGCCGTTACAAGGCACTGACCGATTCTGAAGTGCTCAAGATCCACGAAGCAGCCATCAATGTGCTCGAAAACATCGGTATTGCCGATGCAATTCCATCAACTCTCGAATACTTGTTGCCAAAGGGCTGCAAGCTCGATAGCAATGGGCGCTTGTTGTTTCCGCGTTCACTGATCGAGCACACACTCGAGATTGCAGCGCGCAACTTTCCGTTGTACGCCCAAGACCCAAAGTTTGACATGGAACCGTGGGGCACCAACACCTACTTCGGCACTGCCGGCGCTGCTGTGTACATCGCCGATTACGACACAGGCGAGTATCGCGAGTCGGTGTCGCAAGATGCATATGACATCGCGCGCTTGGTCGACAAGATGGAACACTTGCACTTTTATCAGCGCGCGGTTGTGCCACGCGATATTCCTGAAGCATCGGCAATGGACATCAACACGTGTTATTTGAGCGTGAGCGGAACCACCAAGCATGTCGGTACTTCATGGGTGCACCCAGATCACTTAGAGGCATCGCTCAAGATGTTGCACGAGATTGCAGGCGGCGAAGACAAGTGGCGTGCACGTCCATTCGTGAGCCAGTCCAACTGTTTCGTTGTTCCGCCACTCAAGTTTGCTAGCGATGCTTGCAAGTGTCTTGAAGTTGCGGTGCACGGCGGCATGCCTGTGTTGTTGTTGTCGGCCGGTCAGGCTGGTGCAACTGCACCTGCAGCAATTGCTGGCGCGCTTGTGCAGCAAGTTGCAGAGTGTTTGGCAGGTCTTGCATACGTCAACGCGATCAAGCCTGGTCACCCAGCGATCTTTGGTTTGTGGTGCTTCGTTTCTGACTTGCGCTCGGGTGCGATGTCGGGTGGAAGCCCAGAGCAAGTGTTGCTCTCATCGGCCAGTGCGCAGATGGCGCATTTTTACAACCTCACCGGTGGCACATCGTCGGGTATCAGCGATTCAAAATTTCCTGACTCACAATCTGGTTCCGAAAAGGGAATCAATCATGCTCTCGTTGGTAACGCTGGCATGAACATCATTTATGAAGCTGCTGGCATGCACGGCAGTTTGTTGGGCTATTCACTCGAGGGCGTAGTTATCGACAACGACACCATTGGTTCGGTGCAGCGCACCATCAAAGGCATTGAAGTCACCGACGAGTCATTGTCGATCGAGACAATGCGTGCGCAGTGCATTGGTGGTCCTGGTCACTACCTTGGCGCCGAGCAAACGTTGCGCATCATGCAAAGCGAGTACTTGTACCCAGCAATTGGTGATCGTTTGAGCTCAAAAGAGTGGAAAGAAGTGGGCAAGCCTGAGATTTATGACGTCGCCCACAAAAAGGTGCGCGAGATCTTGGACAACCATTATCCGAGCCACATCCCAGAGGACATTGACGCAAACATTCGCACGTACTTGGATATCCGTTTGCCACGCGAAAAGATGTTGCATCCAAGTGTTATCCCTGCCACCCTGTAGCACCTGATGGCAACCGCATGGTTTGAGACTGTTGCCGAGGCGCAGCGCCGTGCGCAAAAACGTCTGCCTAAGTCTGTCTACGGTGCGTTGATTGCTGGTTCCGAAAAAGGTTTGTCGATGCGCGACAATCTGGATTCGTTCGATCAGCTTGGTTTTGCGCCGCATGTTGCGGGCAACTCATCAACGCGTGAAATGTCAGTGAGTGTGATGGGTCAAGACATGTCGATGCCAGTAATGATCTCACCAACTGGCGTACAGGCAGTGCATCCGCAGGGTGAAGTTGCCATTGCTCGTGCAGCAACTAACCGTGGTGTTGCAATGGGGCTGAGTTCATTTGCCAGCAAGTCGGTAGAAGATGTGTGTGCTGTGAATTCACAAACATTTTTTCAGATGTATTGGTGTGGAGATAAAGACACACTTGTGCAACGCATGGAGCGCGCTCGTGCTGCAGGGGCAAAGGGTCTCATCGTCACACTTGACTGGTCGTTCTCCAATGGTCGCGACTGGGGTAGCCCATGGATTCCAGAAAAGATTGATCTCAAAGCGATGTTCAAACTCGCACCCGAAGTAATTGTTCGTCCGAAGTGGTTGTGGTCGTTTGCAAAGACCGGCAAGTTTCCTGATCTTGTTGCACCCAATATGGCCAAGTCGGGCGAGAAGGCACCAACATTTTTCGGTGCGTACTACGAGTGGATGCAAACGCCACTTCCATCATGGGAAGACATTGCATGGTTGCGTGCGCAATGGGGCGGTCCATTCATGGTCAAGGGTGTAAGTCGTGTTGATGATGCAAAGCGCGTAGTTGATCTTGGCGCCACAGCACTTTCGGTTTCGAATCACGGCGGAAATAATTTGGATGGCACTCCAGCACCAATTCGTGCATTGCCGGCTGTTGCTGATGCCGTTGGTAGTCAGATTGAAGTGCTGCTCGATGGTGGTGTGCGCAGAGGTAGCGATGTAGTGAAAGCGCTTGCGCTTGGCGCACGCGCAGTGATGATTGGTCGCGCATATTTGTGGGGCTTGGCAGCCAATGGTCAAGGTGGAGTCGAAAATGTGCTCGACGTTATTCGCGGCGGCATTGACTCGGCGTTGTTAGGTCTGGGTAAGTCACACGTCAATCAGCTCACTCGCGATGACGTTGTTGCGCCGGCCGATTTTTACCGCATTCTCGGCAGTTAGTTTTTTAGATAACGGTTACTTTGCGTGTGTGCCAACCGGTGGCACCATCAGGATCAACGCGCCGCACTTCCTCTGTTTGGGTGTAGCCGCTTTTGTCAGTCGATCGCACCTGAATCGTGTGCTCACCCTCAGTTGCGTCCCAGTCAAAAATCCACTGGCGCCACGCATCATCGGTCAGGTCGACTCCCAAATCGCAAGTCTGCCAAGCACCGCGGTCAATACGTAACTCAACCTTTTTAACTCCGGTGTGCTGTGCCCACGCAACTCCTGCGAGACGAAATTTGCCTGCAGCAATTGATTCGCCTTGTCGTGGCACGTCGATGCGAGATTGGGTTTTGATTGGCGCATCTCGCGACCATCCGCGCGGAATCCAATAACCCTGTTGTGCAGACCATGTGGTGATATTGATTTCTGACAACCACTTGGTTGCTGACACATAGCCATACAACCCGGGAACAACAAGTCGAGCGGGATATCCGTGCATCAGTGGCAATGATTGCCCGTTCATTCCAATTGCGATGAGTGCATCGCGGCCGTCCATTGCAGCCGATACGGGAAAGCCCGATGTCCAGCCATCCAGACTGGTAGTAAAAACTTGCTCTGCATCTTTATTGATGCCGCAAGACTCCAAAACATCTTTGAGCAAAACGCCTCGCCATACAGCATTGCCGATTAATGGACCACCAACTTCATTGGATACACAACAAAGAGTGATGATGCGCTCTACTTGTGGAAGTGCCTGCAAGTCATCCAAGGAAAAAAGTTTCTCGCGCTCCACGAGACCATGAATCCTCAGTTTCCATTTCGCTCTATCAACTCTTGGGAAAGACAGTGCCGTATCAATGCGATAGAAGCTTTCGTTGGGCGTGATGTATGGATCGGTTGGATGAAAATCTGTTACTGCAGCGACGGGTATGTTGCTTGTTGCAAGCGGGGGAAGTGGGGTCTGTGTCAGATCTTGTAATTGCTGCACTCGTGCTTGTTCTCGGCTGCGCCCAAACACAACTCCGCCTCCACTGAGCGCGCCCAAAGCACCAACAGTGCGAATAAAACTTCGACGATCCCAACCAAGTGGCACACGAGACTGCTGTGGAGTGCGCGACAACTTTCGTTGAGTGGTGAGGTAGCCATGCAGTCGGTGGGCGGCGAAAAGACCAGCAACAACTCCGCATAATGGAGCAATGACCGAAATAAAGCCTGCTCCAACGTGTTCGAATGCCGATGCTGCACCAAGTATTCCAAAGGCAACGATGCCGATTTGAAGTGGAGTGAGACTCTTGCGACTGAGCAATCCCAATACGCCAGAGGCAAGGATTAACACGCCGATCATTCCGACTTCTAGTGCGGTCTTGTTATTGGTTCCGAAGGTTTGGATCGCTTGTTCTTTGAGCCACAACGGTGTGCGATCGATGAATGAACTTCCTACAAGATCGAGCGAAGTTCGGGAGTTGCCTAATGCACTCACGACCATGCCTATGGATACCGCAAAGATGCCGCTTGAAAGCCCAACGACGCATCCAATCCAGCGCGGTGGCGAAGCCACCTCATCGCCACGTGGTGCAATCGGATCAGTTTCGCTGAATTCTGAAAATGTATTCATGATCAAATCTCAGGGTAGTCAGCGAATCTCGATTTCTTGCGCCTCGGCCTCAGCGGCAAGTGCAATCCATGTCTCTTCCGCAGCCGCCACTTTCGTTTGGGCGTTAGCGAGGTTTGCGCTGATCCGAGCGAGCGCGGTGTGATCACTGCCAGCCTGGGCTAATTCTTCAGCAATTTTTTGTTCAGCAGCATTTGCTTGCGCAAGAGCTTTCTCGGCCTGGGCCAGCAACCGTTTGAGCGTGCTTGGGCTCTTTGCTGGCTTTATCTTCGCTGGATTCTTTGGCGCAACAACCGGCGCATCTTGAGCGATAAGTTTTCCGCGCTGTGCCGCAGCAATTTGGTGTGTTGGCGATGCATTGTGATTTTTGAGCCACCCGGCAACTCCACCCGGCACAACTGCTGCGCCACCGTGACCATCGAGTGCCAACACATCAATCACTGTGCGGTCAAGAAATACTCTGTCATGACTCACCACAACCACAATGCCTGGCCACTCGTCTAAATAATCTTCAAGTGCGCGCAATGTGTCGAGATCCAAATCGTTAGTTGGTTCATCCAATAACAAAACGTTTGGTTGCTCAATCAACGTGAGCAACAATTGCAAGCGCCTGCGCTCGCCACCTGACAAAGTCGAAATTGGAGCAAACTGTGCGTCGCCATCAAACCAAAATTGGCGCATTAATTGGTTGTCTTCAACAGACGGGTCGCCCTTGTCGCCGGCAACTGCTTCGCGAACGCGCTGATTGACATTGAGGTCGCGACCCAACTGGTCGTAGTAACCAATTTTGACTGTGCTTCCAATATCTATTTGTCCATGAAGAGGCTTGAGTCGACCGGCAATCAAATCGAGCAGCGTGCTCTTGCCCGCGCCGTTTGGCCCAACGATTCCTAGGCGATCGCCAGGCTCGAGATCGTGATCAAATTGATTGAGCACGAGTGCTCCAGGCTCACCCGTCGTTGTTGATGGCCATGAAAAACCAATGCCTTGCAACTCAACACCTTTTGAACCAAGTCGTTGATTGCCAAGCGACAAACCCAACTCACCACTTCGTGCAGCGGCATCTGGTCGACGAGCAATCAGTGCCGTCGCGGCTTCGATACGCGCTTTGGGTTTGGTTGTGCGTGCAGGTGCGCCGCGTCGCAGCCACGCAAGTTCGGTGCGTGCCAAGTTTTTGCGTCGCTGTTCTGCAGTCACCGCTTTTTCTTCGCGGTCAATTCGCGCAGCCAAGTAAGCGGCGTATCCAGAACCCGCATTGCGACCAGCCGGCACGTGCATATATGCATGTCCGCGATCAATCTCGAGCACTTTGTTAGTCACACGATCAAGCACATGTCTGTCGTGCGTTACCAAAATCAATCCACCGCGATAATTCGCTAACCATTCTTCTAAATATGCAATTGCATCAAGATCGAGATGGTTGGTTGGCTCATCCAAGATGAGTGCATCCCATTCGCTCACCAGCAAAGCCGCAAGTGCAACACGCTTTTGTTGTCCACCCGACAATTCGGTTGTTTGAGCATCGTGCAGTCCGGCCATTCCGAGCTTGTCGAGCATCGCATCTGCGCGCCAGTCTTCTCCAACCGCAGACCGCACACTTCCTTTTGGCAACACCGGTTGCTGTGCGAGCACTCCAATGCGCGCACCGCGACCATTGCGCACAACACCAGCATCGGGTCGGTAGTCGCCGCTCAATATTCGTAACAGTGTGCTTTTGCCACAGCCATTGAGACCCACAACACCCACGCGATCGCCGTCGCTCAACGTAAAAGAAACATCGTCAAACAACGGACGATTAGGCCGCGAGGCTTTGAGCCCTTGGGCATCAATCAAAATCACTCGTTCAGGCTACGGTTTCCGAGCACTACTATTTAGTCCATGTCCACTGCACAATTGCGAGAGTCACTAAAACAGCGAGCCTGCGAAACAATTGATCGCCTCAAAAACGATCTCGAGGCAATCAGCCACGACATTCATGCTCATCCTGAAGAGAACTTTGAAGAGCATTATGCGCACAAGTTGCTGACTGAAGCAATTGCCGACAATGGACACAAAGTAACGCGCAAGGCATACGGACTTGACACCGCATTCGAATCAACAATCGGCACACAAGGTGCAACTGTTGCTGTGTTGTGTGAGTACGACGCATTGCCAGGTATTGGTCATGCATGCGGACACAACATCATCGCTGCAGCAGGTCTTGGTGCAGGACTCGCGCTTGCTGGTCTTGCAGAAGAAGCGGGCGGTCGTCTCAAGTTGATGGGTACGCCAGCAGAAGAAGGCGGCGGCGGCAAGATCATGATGGCAAGAAAAGGCGCATTTGATGGGGTAACTGCATCAATGATGATTCACCCTGCCGATACAGAACTTGCGCGCATGAATGCAATTGCAATTCAACATTGCTTGGTTCGTTATGTTGGCGAAGCAGCACACGCTGCAGTTTCTCCACACAAAGGACGCAACGCACTTGATGCTGCTGTGCTTGGTTACATGAATATCGCTGCATTGCGTCAACACATTTTGCCAACCGAGCGCATTCACGGAATCTTTCTGAACGGTGGAGAAAAACCAAACATCGTTCCGCGCGAATCGACAATGGATTGGTACGTACGTTCCAACACCATCAAGTCGTTGCAGCCGCTGAAGAAGCGCGTTGCATCGTGTCTTGAAGGATCCGCTGTTGCAACTGGCTGTCACGCCGAACTTGATTGGCAACCAAACCCATATGCAGACATTGTTGACAACATGCCGTTGCTCGGCGCATACATCAGCAACGCAGCACAATTTGGTCGCATGATGACAACCGATTTCCTGCCAGGCACAGGCGGTGGCTCAACAGACATGGGCAACATCAGTTACGTAACGCCATCGATTCACCCAATGATCGCTGTTTCGCCAAAAGGCGTGTCATTACATACGCCAGATTTCGCCGATTATGCGATCGGCGAGC
>JBJOEQ010000133.1:0-7293 GCA_046049195.1 Actinomycetota bacterium
TACGCGGCCGATTGACTTCATTTTCTTCTTTCCCTCTTTTTGCTTTTCAAGCAACTTGCGTTTTCGCGAAATATCTCCGCCATAACACTTTGCCAACACGTCTTTGCGCTTGGCCTTTACCGTCTCACGCGCAATGATGCGTCCACCGATTGCTGCCTGGATAGGAACGTCAAACATCTGTCGCGGAATCAGTTCGCGCAATTTTGCACACATGCGATTGCCATAGTCGTATGCCTTGTCGCGGTGCACGATGGTGGAAAATGCGTCGGCGGGAAGCGCATTCAACAAAATATCCACACGCACCAAATCTGATGCTCGGTATCCAGCGAGTTCGTAGTCCAAACTTGCATAACCTTGCGAGCGGCTCTTGAGTTGGTCAAAGAAATCCACAACCACTTCTGCGAGCGGCATGGTGTACTGCATGTCAACACGCTCTGGAGACAGATACTCAAGTTTGATCAACTCGCCGCGACGCTCCTGGCAGAGTTCCATCAATGAACCGGTGTAATCCTTTGGCGTAATAATACTGACTCGGAAAAATGGCTCTTCGATTGAACCTATATATACAGTCGCTGGCAAGTCTGCCGGGTTGTCAACTTTTACTTTTTCACCGTTGGTCTTATTGACCATGTACTCCACGGACGGTGCAGTGGCAATCAGCGCGAGATTGAATTCGCGCTCTAAGCGCTCTTTCACAATTTCCATGTGCAACAAGCCGAGGAATCCGCATCGAAAACCAAACCCAAGCGCACCCGACGACTCTGGTTCGTACGCAATTGATGCGTCATTGAGTTTGAGTCGTTGCAAACTCTCACGCAGGTTTTCAAAGTCGTCGCCATCAATTGGAAAAAGTCCGCAAAACACCATTGGTTTCGGATCGTGATATCCGTCCAGGGCTTCAGTTGCCGAATTGATCGCTGTCGTTACGGTTTCACCACTGCGCGCCTCGCCAACGTCTTTAATACCAGCAATGAGATAGCCCACCTCACCTGGCCCGAGTTCGGCAACCGGCGTCGACGCCGGCATTCGCGCACCAATTTCGATCACTTCGTGCGTGGCTTTGGTTTGCATAAACAACAACTTGCTGCCGCTATTCATTCGACCATTCATCACTCGAATACTCGAGACCACACCGCGGTATGTGTCGTACTGCGAGTCAAAAATCAGTGCTTGCAGCGGCGCATTGACATCACCCTTTGGTGGTGGAATGCGAACAATGATTTCATCCAACAATTCGGGCACGCCAACACCCGTCTTCGCCGAGATTCGCAAAATGTCTTCGGCAGGAATACCTAAAACCTTCTCGATCTCCATTGCGTATCGATCTGGGTCTGCAGCCGGCAAGTCAATCTTGTTGAGCACTGCAACAATCTCGAGATTGCTTTCAAGCGCTAGGTAGCAATTAGCAAGAGTTTGTGCCTCAATTCCCTGTGCGGCATCAACGACGAGCACTACGCCTTCACATGCGGCAAGCGAACGACTTACTTCATACCCGAAGTCGACGTGACCAGGTGTATCGATGAGGTGAAACGTGTGGCCCTTCCAAGGCACGCGCACATTTTGCGCCTTGATCGTGATGCCACGCTCGCGTTCAAGATCCATCGAGTCGAGATATTGGGCGCGCATATCGCGTGATTGCACTGCCCCTGTCATCTCCAAAATTCGGTCGGAAAGGGTCGACTTGCCATGGTCGATGTGGGCAATGATCGAGAAATTTCGGATTGTTGCGAGATCCATTGAGGCGATTCAGTTCTGCTGGGCCAGGTTTTGTTGGTGACGATGGCGCTACAGCCCTCAAATTCTACAGTTGGGGCTACGCCCTAGTCGCTGTTAGCCTAAACACTCCTGAAATCTTCAGGATGTCTAACGAAAGAATGGGTAGTCGAAGTGGCAAATATCAAGAGCCAAAAGAAGCGAATCCTCACCAACGCCAAGGCCACTTCGCGCAACCGCGCGACCAAGAGCGAAATGCGCACTCGTTTAAAGAATGCCACCGAGACAATCGGCACTCCTGAAAACCCAGAGGCATTGCGTCTCGCAGTCAAGCGCCTCGATATGGCCGCTTCAAAGCGTGTCATTCACCCTCGTCAAGCTGCTCGCAAAAAGAGCCGCCTGATGAAAAAAATCAACGCCGCGAAGTAAACCTTCTGCCCGTTTTTGCATGTTGTGGTGCGCCGCCCATGCGACTCAATCTTGCTACCAAAATTTCCATAATCAGTTCCTCTTCTAAGTCTTTGCCTCCGCGCAAATCAATGTCGGCTCTCGCAAGTAGTTGCAGTGCTGCAGAAATATTGGTGGCGCCCAATCTCCTATACGTCTCCAGATACTTCTTTCCTTGAAATTCGCTTTTCGCGCCAATGATTGTCATCGCTTCGCCCGCAGTGCGTACTTCCGGCCCATCAAGTTTGAGAAGTTTCACGTAATGATTGTGCAACATCGCCATGAGTTGCATTGGGTGTGATTCACCGCTTCGCATCATTCGCCGCAACATCGCGATTGCTTTGGGTGAGTTGGAGAGATCAATCGCATCGGTCAAATCCCAAGGCATGACACTGCCCTCTTGACCAAGGAACGGCTCAATCTCATCTACGGTGAGTTTCTTGTTGGTGCCGTATGTTGAAACCAACACCTCGATGATTGAAGGAAGTCTTGCCTGATCTTGACCAAGCCACTCAATCAACATCTTGAGTGCGCCCGAATCAACTTTGAGCCCTGCTTCGATGAGTTGTTCTTGAAACCACATCGAGAGTTCGTTGAAACGACTTGGTGGAGACGTATTAATGGTTGTCGCACCCGCTTGCTTGAGCGCATCAGTGATTGATTTTGCAAGCTTGCCCGATCCAGTGAGCACAAGTTGCGTGTCTTCGAGCGGCTGTGCAAGATATGCGACAAGGGGTTTGAGTTGATCAACGGTTGCTTCGCCAATGCCGCGTAACACCACCACTCGCTCGCCGCCAAAGAGCGAACCTGTTTGCGCTCCGATCATGGCATTAGCAATTTCTTGGTCTCGGTCGTCGGCGCCAAGCGTTTCCAGATCATGACTGAGCAACATGGTGTTGCGGTCGCCATCACCAATCAATTGCGAAGTGAGGTCGGTGAGTTTGACAGAAACCAACCTGGCATCACTGCCCGTAATTAAATAGATCGCCACGCCGATATTCTCGCAGAAATAACCAACAAAGCCACGATGCCCCAACCCAAGGCATTAACACTGCCTTGTAACGACATGCGCTCGCCAAGTGCTGCCACCCACCAGACCCAGCGCACCGCAACCTCAACCGGCCACATCAAAGCCGTCACGCAACCAGTCATGACTGTGCCGCTCGAAACTTGACTCAAAATTCCTGCCAACATTCCAAGTGGAATTCCCACCAACATCACCGCACCCGCAATAGGTACTGCCAACAAGTTGGTAACAAGTGCAATCACTGGCGCACTGTGAAAAATAACTGCCGTGATCGGCATCACCCCCAACTGTGCACCCATAGTCGTGGACAAGGCTGCAGAAAACCACGTCGGTCCAGGGATGATCTTTGCAAGTTGTGGGGTGATTACCAATAAACCGAGCGTTGCCGAACTCGACATCCAGAACCCAACCGACCATGCAAGAAGTGGGTCGCACACGATGAGCACAATGATTGCCAGTCCGAGCATGCGCCGAGCCGGTGTGTCGCGGCCGCGCGCTGAGCCCAGCGCAACAAACCCAGCCATCATCGCGGCTCGCAATACCGAAGGCTCGCCTCGTGTCACGACGGTAAACCACAACAACACAAACATAGTCAACCCAAGCCGCCACGACGACCGAGCGCGCATCAACAACGGGGCCATCACTGTCAAGAGGAATGCAACATTTTGCCCCGACACTGCAGTGAGGTGCGACAAGCCGCTGTTTCGAAATGCCGTGATCATTGTGGCTGGTTGCTGACGGTCATCACCGATGATCAGGCCCATAAAAAGCGCACCTTCATCGCGAGGCATCACTGCAGCAGATCGCTTTAACGCTGTGCGAATATTGTTTGCACTCAAATACAGCACCGCACCATTGCCAAAACTTTCGCTCACCTCACGCACGGCAAAGGTTCCCACAATGTGTCGATACGACAACCTGTTTTGTTTGCTTACTTCAAGACGCAAACGATCCCCCAAAACCCACAGCACCTCACCAGCCTGGCGATTGCTCAATCTTCTTCCGGGCAGACCATAGGCATAGACAATGAACCGCTCACCATCGAGTTGCAATACGGTCTGCACTCCTCCGTTACGCCACTGTGGGTCTTCCATCACCTTTGCAGTGCCATCAAACGAACCCAATTGCGGTTGTCGAAGTTGGCTCCACGAATGCGCACCCAAACCCACGCCAGAAAATCCGAAGAAAATCATCATTGTTGTCAACAAGATGTTTCTCCTACGCAATGCGCTACCGATAACCAATACAGCGCTAACACACAAACTCAACACAACGTGATTTGTGATGCTGGCCGACATTCGCGTGCACACCAACAACACGATTGCTAACGCCAACACGCTGTTGTCACCAAATTGCAACAGATGCCCACTTGAACCATGTTGCGTCTCGTAGAATTGAGGTATGTCAGATGTAGAAACGTCGCAACCGCGCGCGCGTTCGCCACGCATCGTTGTAGACGGCATCATTGCCAACCGCAATTTGGTGCGCAAGCGAGGAGGCGTCGTGGCCGTTGCCATGAGCGCTTCACTCGCCCTCGTTGGCCTGATTTTGCTTGCTCTTCCTGGCTCACTGCTTGGCATCCTGGGATATCTGATCTTGGTGATTGCACTGCCCGTGTTGTCCATCGCAGGTGTTCCTGCTGTTTCTACATTTGCCAGTTACACACTTGCCACATTGGCAAGTGCAGCCATCTGGTTTGCTCTTGGCCACGTGTCGGCCATTCGGGCGACTCGTCGCGCAGTTGTTGGCTGGCCAGAATGGGCACGAGAATTTCGACCACTTGCCATTGGCGTTGCCATTGGCGCAGTGTTGGCATTGGCGCTGAGTGCCATTGTGCTCGGCGCGTTGTAACACACCCAATTACACACGCACTCGCGCGCGCATCGCCGCAAGTTTTGATGGCCCGATGCCACGCACATTGAGCAAGTCATCGACAGATGCGTACGGTCCGTTTGCAACGCGGTAGTCAATGATGGCCTGAGCGGTCGATGGCCCAACACCTGGCAGTGCATCTAGGTCAAACAATGTTGCGCTATTGATATCGACAATGCCAGCAGTAGACGTCGCGCCACCACCAGGACCAGCACCACCGCTACCGCCAGCAATCGGCAAGTTGATGCCTGCGTGTGGTCGGGGCAATGTCACTCGAGGTGTTGAGCCCATTCGCGGAATAAACACTTGTGCAGCGTCCACAAGTGGTGCAGCAAGATTGACCACAACGAGATCAGCGTGATTTGTTGCGCCGCCTGCCGCCTGCAGCGCATCAATCACTCGTGCTGTTGCCAACAACACATACACACCTGGTTTGACCACCTCACCCGATACATACACCATGATGTTTACTGAAGATGGAAGAGCCGATGTCTCACCCGTGTGTGATGCAATCGTGTTTGATGCAACAGACGTCGTTGCGAACGGAATACTTGCCTCGGGAGGTGGAGGTGGTACTCGCACTACCCACCAAACACCCACGACCATGACAACAACACCGAATGCCGATGCCAAGATGCGGCTAAATCCAATCCAATGAATGAAGTCGATGAGTCGTCTTGGCACGACCCAATGTGTGCCGCAACTAGAAGAGTTGTGCGGTCAATCTTTTTCGGTGACCAGCGCTGCGAGGGTCGAGTGGCCCCATCGCCTCCATGATGTCCAGATACTTTTTGCGAGCGTCTTCATCGGCTTTTACTTGAGGCAGTAGGGCTGTCAGTTGCGCGTCATAGTCATCGGTCGGCGCAAAGGCAGCTCGGGCTGCAGCGATAACAACTCGCACCTTGTCGGTCTCGGGCACCAATGCCAGCACACCTAACGCACCAGTCACATCACCTTGAACCAGCAACAACTCTGCCAACAAGATCGCAACACTCTCGTCGCCGGGCTTGAGCACAAATGCTTCCCGCAAACTCGCCTCATCACCAACTGCCAACAACGACTCAACAGTCGGCATTCCACCCTCAGGCATCAGTGACTGCACAAATTCGGCGATCACGTGCTCGGATTGCGCACCAACAAAACCATCAAACATTGCCCCGTCTTTGAGCGCGTACACAGCAGGTATCGATTGCACTTTGAACGCTGCAGAAATCGCCGGATTTTCATCCACATTTACTTTGGCAAGTATCACCCTGCCCCCAGTGGCATCTGTGAGTTTTTCGAGAATTGGTCCGATTGTCTTGCACGGCCCGCACCATGGCGCCCACAGATCAACAATGACAGGAGTGGTCTTAGACCTCTCAATTACCTCTGCCTGAAACGTTGCATCAGTTACATCTATCGCCATACCCACGACGATACTGCCGAGTGTGACATCAAGGCCTCACTTGACTAAGTTTGCGTGTCAATGAATGCATCGCAACCCACGCCTGCGGGTATCAATGCCGAATCGGTATCTCGGTGGCTCTCCACACATGTTGCTGGCTCCGTTGCACCCTTTCATTTTGATCTCATTGCGGGTGGACACTCCAACCTCACGTTTAGCGTGACCGATAGCGCCAACCACCACTATGTGTTGCGCCGGCCGCCGCTGAGCCATGCTCTTGCCAGCGCTCACGACATGGGTCGCGAACACCGAGTGATCTCGGCGCTGCAGAACACCAAGGTGCCAGTAGCCCCAACTCTTGCGATGTGCGATGACGTTTCAGTAAATGATGCACCGTTTTACGTAATGGGTTTTGTCGAT
The DNA here is from genome assembly GCA_046049195.1 of Actinomycetota bacterium. Lineage (GTDB taxonomy): Bacteria > Actinomycetota > Acidimicrobiia > Acidimicrobiales > Ilumatobacteraceae > UBA3006. The sequence goes on from JBJOEQ010000133.1 coordinate 6,867, forward strand.
GGAATCATCGTGCGCGATCCAGAGATTGCGTCAAGCATGCTTACTCCTGCCACTCGCCTGCAAGCCAGCAAGTCGCTCGTCGACACCATGGCTGCAATTCATGCCGTCGATCCCGTCGCTGTTGGACTAGGCGAACTCGGTCGACACGATGGCTACATCGAGCGCCAACTGAAGCGTTGGTACGGGCAATGGAATGCTTCCAAGACACGCGAGTTGAGTGCCGTCGACAGAGTGCACGACGAATTGCTCAAACATTTACCTGTGCAAGGCCCCGCAACGATTGTGCACGGCGACTATCGCCTTGATAACTGCATGATTAATAGTGCAGGCGACATCATCGCAGTGCTCGACTGGGAGCTGTGCACGCTCGGCGATCCACTCGCCGACCTCGGTCTACTGATGGTCTATTGGAGTGGCCCAACAGACG
>JBJOEQ010000134.1:0-13370 GCA_046049195.1 Actinomycetota bacterium
GCCCCGAAGATCATCAGCGTCACTTTCGTCGTCTGCATCGGATTCGCGCACCATGTTGGTATTTGCACCTTGGCTTCGTGAGCCACTGGCACTTGTGCGATTGCGATTTTTGCCTCCGCGGCGACCACGACGGCGCTTTTTGGCGGCAGCAATTGCTGCGGTTGACTCAGGGCTGAGGGCAGGTCGATGCGCTGGAGCATCGCCATTTGGCGTGTTATTGGTCGGCGTGTCGCCACTCGGTACGTTGTCGGCAGAATTGCCTGAATACTCGGGCACAGGTGCCCCTGGAACTACTTCACTCATGTCTTGCTCGTTTCCTTGATGAGATATCGCACCGAGGTGGCAGCATTGCCGTCCACGTGCAATATCGTCGCGGTCCAGCGCTTCGAAAGAGGAAGACTCGTCTTCGCACTCTCGGATCGCTATCGCGTGATCGACCTTGGGATGGGCAAATCGCCCGTCCTTACCCTTCAGGCTACCCCCTGACCACTTGTCAAGTGCGGCACTTTTGGGGCTTTGTCAGCCCGTCTTTGTCAGCCTGTCTATTCCAGGCGCCTCATATGCACGCTCTGCACAAGACCCACCATGATCCCCATCGCCAGCATGTGCGACCCGCCATACGAAACGAACGGTAGGGGCAATCCGCTCACAGGGGTCAGACCAAGGGTCATGCCGATGTTTTGAAATATCTGAAACGTCATCAATGTAAAAATTCCGCATGTCATATACAACCCAAAGCGATCTCGTGCCATCTGGGCAATTCGCCACACTCGCCACAACATCACGGCAAACAGCGCAATCACTACTCCTCCACCAAGCATTCCAAATTGTTCAGCAATCGCCGAAAATGGAAAATCGGTGAACTGCACAGGAATGTATTTGCCATTTGTTAGCGGACCATCCAAATACCCCTTGCCAAAAAAACCACCGGTTGACACCGCACGTTTTGCAAATCGCACCTGCAGTACAACTGATTCAAGTGCTTTGTCGCGCGAGTCTTGGTTCAGCCACGAAACAAAGCGTCGCAATTGGTAAGTACCAATAAATCCGTTGACCATGACCGTGCCCATAGTTGCAATCGAGAGCCCGGTGATCATTAACAAATATCGGCGACGCGCACCAGCAACGAGCAAGATGCCAACGACACCAGCCACAATTACCGTTGCCGATCCAAGGTCGGGCTGCAGCAAAATGAGTGCAACAGGTGCACCAACGATGTACAGCGACATTACAAAGTGATGCCAATCAATCTTGGTGTCGCTTGCTTCACTGAAATAACTGGCAATCAATATCAGAATGATTGGCTTCACAAACTCGGCGGGTTGCAGCGAGAACGAAACAATCGGCACACTAAACGACAAACGCGCACCACCTCGCACGGCTCCGTACACGAGCACCAATACGAGCAACAGCATCGACCCGCCATACAACACACCAACTTGTGTTCTAAACCACTCATGACCAAGAGCCATCACGATCGCAGCAGCAGCAGCAGCAGCAATTATGTAACCAGCCTGGCGTTGTGTATAAAAATACGGATCAAACTCCTGATCGAGCAATCGCAAGTGCGTTGTCGAAAATACGTTGAACAAGCCGATGATCGACTGCAACGCAACGACCGCAATTAAAATCCAATCGATGTTACGAATCGGGTCTGCATAGCTGCCGCTAAAACCAAAAGTGCCGCTATTGGTCGGCTGACCAAGCCTGCGCTTCAATGTTTGCAACGACATCAGTCTCGACTATCCGATCGTCCGCCAGCCAAGCATGACGGATTACGCAAGTACGACGGTGGCGCGGCAATTCCACTCTGAATATTGAGCGGATCAGCAGCGATCACGCCGTCCATTTTGTACCGACCTGCAAGAGCCATAAATACACATTTCACAACAGGCGCCGCTGCCTGCGACCCATAACCCGATTTCTCTAGATACGCAAATGCCGAATACGGCTGCAGAGGATCAAGGCTAAATGCTCCAAAAGCCGACGAGTCATTCCACGGCAAGTTACCGAAACCCTGCGCTGTTCCGGTTTTACCAGCGATCGGAAGCACGTCGTAGGGATACCCCTTAAATAAGAGTTCACCTGTTGTCTTGTGGTAATAGTCAAAATTGACTCCAGGACCCCTAATTACACGCGCCATCCCGCGCACGATTGGGTCAAGTCGATCGCCAGTCATGTCTAAAGTCCTTACAGGCTCTTGGGAGTCAAAGCGCTCGACAACGTTCGACAACGTGAGATCTGCTACCCCCGGTGTTTTGTCGGGGGTTCCTGGCGCAAGCACTTCTTGTACGACATGAGGTGTAAACAATTTGCCTCCATTGCCAAGTGCGCCAAATGCGACTGCAACTTGTAGCGGAGTGGCCGACAACAAACCCTGACCTATTGAAAACAATATTTGATCGCCGACATAGTACGCCTTGCCCGATTCTTGAGAAATAGCACCAATATCGGCCATTCGTTTCTTCAATGCCTTACTCGGTATCGTGCCGGCAAATTCGTTTGGCAAGTCAATATTCGCTGGTGAACCAAAACCAAACAGTCGCACCTGCTCTTCAAGAATTGGCTTATAGCCACGCTCAGTCAAGATCTGCTCGCCAATTTTGTAGAAAAACGCGTCACTCGAAACCGCGAGTGCATCTTCAACAGTCACGCTTCCATACCTGCAAGGCGAACCACTTGCACGACATACAGCATTTCTAAACACACATTTCACGCCCTGCTGACATCTGTCGTCTGGAATACTCTCCAGCTTGTAGGTGCCACGGTCATCAAACGCATACGCCGATCCGCCCGGCAATTGCCCAGTGTTTAGTGCGGCATAGGCAACAAATGGTTTAAACGAAGACCCCAAGTTGTATCGGCCAGAAATTGCGCGGTTGACCAATACCGACAAGTCGGGGTCATCTGTTTGAGGAAACACTTGAGCAAATTTGTTGCTCGACACTCCACCGGCAAACCAACGGTTATCAAATCTTGGATATGAGGCCATGGCAATCACTTGACCTGTGTCGTGATTCATCACCACAACCGATCCCGCTGGCGCCTTGTAGAACACCGCATCTGGAAAAAGTGGGTCAAGCGTGCCATCAGGCAACCGAACGTTTCCTGCTTCAACGCGCCGTCGAAGCAGGAGTTGCGTCTCAAGAGCTTGTTCGGCAAATTGCTGCAGGCCCATGTCAATAGACAAGTGCAAGTCGTTACCAACAATCGGCTCAACTCGCTCAATTAACCGCAACAATTTTCCTTGTGCGTTCACTTCATAACGCAAATAGCCAGGCGTCCCGCGCAAGATGGGTTCATACGATTGCTCTACCCCGTATCCGCCAACGCGCTCATTTGGGTCGTACCCAATCGACTTGTAATACGCGAGAGTTTTTTGCAAAATCGCACCGATATACCCAACGACATGGCTGCCAATCGCGCCAAATGGATAATTTCGTTTCCACTCTTCGCGCACGTAGATGCCCGGATAATCCTCGATCCGTTCAGCCAAAAATAACGCTGTTTCCTCCGAGACGTCTTCCTTCAACGGCAACGCTTCAAGGGGTCCAAAACGCTTGTCTTCATATCTCTTAAAAAGCATTTCGATTGGCATCCCCAAGGGTCCAGATAAACGCTGAAACATCTCCAAACGATCGATCGGATCCTTTAACACTTCACGATCAATCGTCACTGTCAAAATTCGTTTGTTATCGGCAACCACCCGACCCTTTGCATCAAATATGCGGCCGCGCTCTGGCAACAGGCGAATGGTTCGTGTACGTACAGCAAGCACCACCGACTCATTGTCCTTGGCCTGAACTGCTTGCATGAACCACATTCGCACCGACAACGAACCCAACAGCACGACCGCCGCCACTGCAAGCGCGGTCAGTCTTCGTGAGCGATTATTAATTGCCATTATGGCTAGCCAACAAGCGATTCTTTAAGGGTCCAACGACACACCGGCAATAGCAGCGGCGCAACAATCATTCCAGTGACAACTACAAACGCAACCACCGCGGCAACGTGTGGTTGAAACCGTCCGCCGAAACCCACCATCGATTGCGCGAGCGGAAACGCCAACTCTCCGGCTGCTCCAGCGATTCCGATGGTGATGACTCTCGTCCACCACGTTGGCTCTCGAACAAAAAATGGCAAGAGTCCAGCAGCGTATGCGGCAGCGCCAAATACTAAGGATGCAAGGCCAAGTGGTGTTGACAACACGCAGTCATACATCACACCAATAATCAGACCAGAGATTGCTCCAATCTCTGACCCATATATTGTTCCCGCAGACACCGCAAATAGCAGCATCACGGGAATCATCACACCGAATGGTCGCATGTCATTCAACAACGTGGTTTGCAACCCGAGCAGAATTAACGACACCAACACCAGTCGTGTCCAACGACTGGCCATTAGTCGCAGCAGCATTTCGCTCACGGTGCCGTTCGCTCAGTGATCGGTTGATACAACAAGATGCGAACGAAACTTAAATTACTCAAGTCCGCAACGATGTCAATTTCCAACAATGGTCCAGCAGTTCCGAGTCTCTCCTTCACTCGAGACACAGTTCCCACCACAATGTCTGGCGGCGCAAGACTGAGCGAACCACCTGCCGTCACAATTGGCGACCCAGGCCGCACGACGCCAAAACGCGCAGCAGCGTCGACGAAACGCACTGTTGGTACTCGCCCCGCACCGCGTCCTTCCAAGATTCCGGTCTCACGTACCGAGACATTGCTGCCAGGTGGAATTGTTAACGACGAAGAGATGATGGGAGTCCGTGGCGCGACAATCGATCCCGGAGTAAAGCCCGCAATGTTTGATGTTGCTGGCACAGTCGGAACAGTTATCAGTGGGTCGATCGTCACGGGCACCGAAACAATTGTCACCGCCGATGCCGGGTCTTGATTTGGCACTGTCGTCACTGTGGTCTTTGGCGCGTTGATGATCTTGACAGACAACGCATATTGCGGGTCGGTAATCAACATCACTACTGCGCGGTTTGCAAACACCTGTGTGATCTTGCCCACAAGACCAGCTGCATTGAGCACAGGCATCCCCACTTTGATGCCGCTCTCCGTGCCTTGATCTATCTCGACACTTTGCACAAAATTGGACGGAGAGTCACCGATGACTTGAGCACTTACCGAGTTGATGCCTGCCAATGTTGGTAATCCGTTTAGTGCAAGCAACTCTTGGGATAAGCGCACCGATGCCGCAGCCGCAACTGCCGCACCTTCTTGTTGCGCAATTTTTTCTCGCAGCAGTTCATTTTCTGCTGTTACATCGTTGTAATGCGTAATTCCAAACCATGCATTTGTTGCAGGACGTGTCACTACCCGAGCCACGCTTTCAACTGGTCTAAATACTGTTCCAAAAATGGACCGCAACGATTTTGTTGCCGAACTTCCCTGTAAATCAAGCGTCACCAAAATGATTGACGTCAATACAAGTAGCGCCGCGATCCGTCTTGACTTCGTTGACCGAACAGCCACTAAGAAACCCTACGCAGACCTACTCGAAGGAGGTCTGAGCAGTCAGACCTTTCATGGCTTCGATGTTGTCAAGAGTCATGCCGCAACCCAGCACCACAGAAAACAATGGCTCGGGTGCCAAAAACGCATGAATGCCGGTGTCGTATGTAACGCGCTCGGCGAGCCCTGTCAGCAGCGCCCCACCGCCCGAAAGCATGAGTCCGTGCCCAATAATGTCGGCCGCCAACTCTGGCGGGGTGCGCTCAAGCGTTGTCTTAATTGCATCGACTATCGCTGTCACGCTGGGATAAATTGCGCTGCGCACGTCTTCGCTTGTCACCACTTGCGTGCGTGGCAAACCCGTCAACGTGTCTCTGCCACCTACATCGGCTGTCAATTCTTCCGCCAATGGCCACGCCGAACCGAGTTGCTTCTTTACTTCTTCGGCAGTGTTCTCGCCAACATCCAACGAAAACTCGGTTCTAAACATCTCGACAATTGCTTGGTTGAGCTCGTCGCCAGCAACACGCGCCGAATATGCGGTCACGATGCCACCCATCGAAATCACTGCAACCTCAGTAGTGCCGCCGCCGATATCCACGATCAAACTTGCGCTCGGAAGATGCACGGGCAGTCCGGCACCAATTGCCGCGGCCATTGGTTCTTCAATGATGTACACCGGTCGTCGTGCACCAGCAAACTCTGCTGCCTCTTGCACAGCGCGACGCTCGACGCCAGTGATCTCCGACGGCACACAAATAATCATTCGCGGCTTATTCCACCTGCTTGTGTGCACTTGTTGAATGAAATAGCGAAGCATCTTTTCACACACATCAAAGTCGGCAATCACACCGTCTTGCAGCGGGCGCACTAAACGAATATTTTGCGGTGCACGTCCCCACATTCGCTTAGCCTCAAAGCCAACAGCCACGAGCTCGCCTGTTCGGCTGTCTACGGCAACCGACGAAGGCTCATTGAGCACGACACCTTCGCCCTTGACATACACAAGTGTGTTGGCCGTGCCCAAGTCGATGGCGATGTCACGTCCTAACGAGAGTGCGCCTCCACCAGCCATGCTTTGGTCTCCTTAGCGCGCCAACGCCGATGCAGGCACGCGGTTAATACTCAAATCCTACCTAACCGTATTGATCAAGCAGGTTCTACAAATTTGGAAAGAAGATCCCAATTTCGCGAGCCGCAGAGGCTGCAGAGTCACTTCCATGAATCAGGTTCTCGGTAAACATCGTGCCGTAATCGCCACGGATCGTGCCTGGTGCTGCAGCCTTCGGATTCGTTGCACCCATCATTGTGCGCAACACCTCCCACGCATCTTCTGGTCCTTCAACAACAAGTGCCACCACTGGGCCTCGCGACATGAAGGCCACGAGCTCTGGGTAAAAACCCTTGCCCTTGTGCTCTTCGTAGTGGCGCTCCAAAATTGCAGCATCCAGTGTGCGCAATTCCATCGCCACGATCTTCAGACCTTTGGTTTCGAACCTTGAGAGAATGCTTCCAACGAGACCGCGCTCGACTGCATCTGGCTTGAGTAGGACAAGTGTTTTAGTGCTCATCCCTACAGTTTACGGCGCAGGAAGGTCCGAGCACTACCTACGACATACAAACTTCCTGCCACAAGCACAGCATCTTCTTCGCGAGCAATGTTCAATGCTTTATCGCACGCTGCCTCGACTGTCTCGCACACCACCACTTGCTCGCAACCCAATTGTTTTGCAGCGCTCCCCAAATCATTCGCGCCAAGTCCGCGTGGCGATGGCGCTGTGCAACAAATCACGACATCGAACTCATCTGCACGCAATGCCGAAAGCAACATTTGCGGATCCCGACCCTTTAAGGCACCCACTACCAAGATCCGCTTTCCTTCTGGAGAAAAATCGTCAAAAAATACCTGTGCACAAACGTCGGCACCTGCCGGATTATGTGCGCCATCAATCACCACAAGCGGTCCGCGACCAAGCACTTCAAATCGGCCGGGCATCTTTACTGCCGCAAAACCTTCGCGCACAACTTCGATGTCCAGCACATTGCCAAAAAATTCCTCTACCGCCGTTAATGCAATCGAAGCGTTTTCGCCTTGATGTTGTCCGTGCAGCGGCAGCGGCAAGTCTTTATATACCGCACGCTCGGTTCGCACATCAATCATGCGCCCGCCAACAGCCAACTCGTTTTCGGATATTTCAAAGTCATTTCCTCGAAGCAACACAGCAGTGGATTCGGCAGCATTCCAAATTTCATGCAGATCTTCGTTAGTGTCGCCTACGACGAGCACACTTCCCGGTTTGGAGATGCCAACTTTTTCGTAGGCAATATCTTCCAGTCGCGGTCCAGCAAATTCTGTGTGATCCAAAGCAATGTTGGTAATTACCGCAACTGATGAATTGACAACGTTGGTTGCGTCCCATCGTCCAAGCATCCCTACTTCAATCACCGCCACATCAACAGCGGTGTCGGCAAAATACCGAAAGGCTGCCGCAGTCATGATTTCAAAATACGAAGGTCGCACCCCACCTATCACTTCAATGTCGGCAATAGCGGCAACGCAATCAGCAAAGTCTTGCTCGCTAATTGGTTCGTTGTTGCGCGATATTCGTTCAGTCAAGGTCTCCAAATGCGGGCTCGTGTATGTTCCAACTTGCAGTCCATGAGCGATCAACAACTGCGTAATGATCTGTGTTGTAGAACCTTTGCCATTTGTGCCAGTGATATGGATTACTGGATAGCTCAAGTTCGGCTGACCCATCAAATCCATAAACGTGTTGATGTTGTCAAGCGAGGGAGATTCGACGCGACCAGTTTTTTCGTAACTGGCGTGCTCGTCTAAATAGCTGAGTGCCTCGCCGTATTGCATAATGCGCAGGCTAGTTCTTAAGAAGCAGCGCGGCGCTGACGAGTGACACGAGTGTTTCGCATCACGAGTTCAGGACCCGACTTCGTAGCAATTGATTTTTCGTCAAACACCACCCGTGCAACGTCGGTGCGGCCCGGTATTTCATACATCGTGTTGAGCAATACTTCTTCCAAAATTGCGCGCAACCCGCGAGCACCAGTGCCTCGATGCAACGCCTGTTCGGCAATTGCTACAAGAGCAGCTGGTGTTATTTCAAGTTCAATATCTTCAAACTCAAAGAACTTTTGGTACTGCTTGAGCAGTGCATTCTTTGGCTCGGTCAAAATAGAGATCAACGCTGCCTTATCCAGGCTGTGTACTGCACCAACCATCGGCAATCGACCAATGAACTCCGGAATCATTCCAAACTTCAGCAAGTCTTCTGGCAATACCTGCGCAAACAACTGACCAGGATCCTTCTCTGCTTTCGAGCGGACCTCAGCATGGAAACCGACACCCTTATGACCAATGCGATTTTCGATAATTGTGTCAAGGCCGGCAAACGCTCCGCCAACAATAAACAGCACGTTTGTCGTGTCTATTTGAATGAACTCTTGGTGTGGATGCTTGCGGCCACCCTGTGGTGGCACAGAAGCAACCGTGCCTTCAAGAATCTTGAGTAACGCTTGTTGAACACCCTCACCCGAGACATCGCGGGTGATTGAAGGGTTCTCGCTCTTGCGCGCGACCTTGTCTATTTCGTCTATATATACGATGCCCATCTCGGCACGCTTCACATCAAAATCGGCAGCCTGCAGCAACTTGAGCAAAATGTTCTCAACGTCTTCACCTACATAACCAGCCTCGGTCAGTGCGGTTGCGTCGGCAATAGCAAATGGAACATTGAGCAGTCTGGCGAGCGTCTGAGCCATGTGTGTCTTGCCGCAACCGGTTGGTCCAAGCAGCAAGATGTTGCTCTTTTGCAGTTCGACTTCGTCGCGACGAGCATTGCCCGAATTTTTGTATTTAATGCGGCGATAGTGATTGAACACCGCAACGGCCAAAACTTTCTTTGCTTGTTCTTGGCCAACGACATACTCATCCAAAAATGCGCGGATGTCGCGCGGAATTGGAAGTTCTTCTAAACCAACTTCGGCAGCCTGACCAAACTCTTCATCAACAATCTCGTTGCACAGTTCGATGCACTCGTCGCAGATGTGTACACCAGGACCAGCAATAAGTTTCTTGACTTGCTTTTGCGACTTGCCGCAAAAAGCACACTTGATTAGTTCAGCTGTATCACCAAATTTTGCCATGAGTCAGTTTCCGGTGCTCAGCGAATCGGGCCCGTGCGGTCGGCATGTGTGCGAGCAGTGATGATCTCGTCAATCACTCCGTATTCAAGAGCAGCAGGTGCTTCGAGAACAAAATCGCGATCGGTGTCGTTGTGCACGCGCTCAACCGACTGACCGGTGTGCTCTGCCAAAATTCCTTCGAGTAACTCGCGCATCCGCAAAATTTCGCGTGCTGCCAACTCGAGGTCGGTCACTTGGCTGTAGCCAACTTGACCATATGGCTGGTGCAACAAAACTCGTGAGTGAGGCAAAGCCAGGCGCTTGCCCTTCGTGCCAGCGGCAAGCAACACAGCAGCAGCCGATGCAGCCTGACCAAGACAAATGGTTGCAATGTCATTCTTGATGAATTGCATGGTGTCGTAGATAGCAAACAGCGCCGTGATATCGCCACCGGGACTATTGATGTAGATATTGATGTCTTTGTCGGGGTTTTCGCTCTCGAGGTGAATCAACTGTGCGCAGATGAGGTTGGCAATCGTGTCATCAATCGGAGTGCCGAGGAAAATAATGTTCTCTTTGAGCAACCTGCTGTACAAGTCGGACGTGCGCTCTCCACGGCTGGTCTGCTCGGTGACATTGGGAACGTAATAGTTCCGCATCACATTTTCCTCACGCATAACGCCGTCTCCCTACAAAGTGTCTAGTCGGTAGCCAACTGCACCACCGATTGTCTTACTTACCTAGAAACTAAATAGTAGTTGCACGGCTTGCTTATTCGGTGGAATTCCCTTGTGACTCATCACCAAATAGGTCGTCAGCATTGATCGCGTTGCCCTCTGGGTCTACAAGGCTCGAATTACGCAACAACCAATCAACGGCTTGTGATTTGTGAATTTGGGCAGCCAGTTCGGTCAACGCATCGTTGTCTTGGTAGGCCTTGCGCACTTGATTGACCTTGCGGCCAACTTGCAGCGCAATGCGCTCAATTTCTTGTTCGATGTCATCTTCGCTGGCGGTGATCTCTTGAGCAACCGCTACTGCGCGCAATGCAAGATCCACCTTGACAGCTTTTTGCGACTCGGTGCGCAAATTGTCAATGAAGCTCTCTGCGGTTTGACCAGTTGCAGACAACCACTGATCGATTGAAACGCCTTGCGACTGAAACTGTTCGACCGTGTTGCGCACTCTTGCCTGCAAGTCACTGGCGATCATTGCTTCGGGAATTTCGATCGTTACAAGATCGGCCAATGCAGCAGTCGTGCGCTCCACAAACACGCTCCGTGTTTGATTGAGTTTGATCTCCTCAAGGCGCTTGCGCAACGAAGCCTTCCACGCGTCAACTGTTTCAAATTCCGAAACATGCTCGGCAACCCACTCGTCGGTCAATTCATCGAGCACCATCTCTTGCACTTTTTTCACAACCACTGTCATCTCTGCAATGTCAGTTGTGCCATTTGGCGCTTCAGAATACGAAATGGTCGAGCCCAACTTTTCACCGGTCAATTTCTCGTCGAAGCTTGCAGACACCCAACCCTTGCCAACTTCGTATGCCCAGTCTTCAACGTTGAGTCCTGGCACCGGAGTGCCTTCGCGAGTTCCGCTCAAGTCGAGCGACACGTGGTCACCTTTTGCAATCGCACGATCAACATCCTTCAACACGCCATGTCGTGAACGCTCAGACTTCATTGCATCGTCGACGTCTTCTTCTTTTACAAGCAGAGCCGGCAACTCAATGCGCAAACCGTTGTAACCAGGCACAGTCACAATCGGGCGTACTTCGCACGTTGCATCAAAACCCAAGATGCCATCTTCTTCGCCCTTGGTCACTTCAATCTGCGGTGTTGCAATCAGGTCAACATCATGCTCGCGCACGGCTTGTGCCAAATACTCTGGGATGGAATCTTGAATCGCTTGCGACCTTGCGGCGCCAAGTCCGATCTGGGCTTGCAATAATTGTCGCGGAGCCTTGCCTTGGCGAAACCCTGGAATACGGATCTCATTTGCGATTTTGCGGAAGGCCTTATCGATATTTCGATCGAATTCGACCTCGTCAATTTCCACTGACAGTTTGACTTTGTTGCCCTCGAGGGTCTCAATGATGCTTTTCACAGAGCGCAAAGTGTACCCTTTTCAGTTGTGACAGCCTCATGGAAACCACATTCACTTGCAACGCCGCATGCCGGCCAGATCGACCTTAAAAACGGCGACAAAGTACAGCTCACGGTCGAGCGCGATGGGCTCCCTGTAGGCAGCGAGGGCAAGGTCATTTTGGCCAACGGATTCAATTGGTTGCGCTATCGCGTGCGTTTTGCTAACGGCACCGAAATTGGCGATCTTGACCACCGCAGCATTGCACCTGTCGGCAAAACTGCTCGCCGTCTTGAGCGCGCCGCCAAGCGCGCTTCATAAAACGCAGCATTTTGCAACTCGTAGTACCGTTCGCGCTATGACATCTCCGAACGATCTTCGCAACCGATTTCCTGGCGCACGCAACGACTGGGCTCGGTTCGATGGGCCAGCAGGCACGCAGATGGTTGACGCAGCCATTCGTGCAATGAGCGACTTCGCTTCTGGCGGATCAAACGCCAACACCGGTGGATATTTTTCTTCTGCCAACGACTGCGATGATCTACTCGACCGCACGCGTCAAGTTGTTGGCACATTGTTTGGTGCAGATCCAGAGGGCATTTGCCTCGGCGCCAACATGACGACGATGACGATGGCGTTCACTCGTGCGGTTGCACGCACGCTCAAGCCGGGCGACAGAGTTGTTGGAACCAAACTCGACCACGATGCCAACGTCTCGCCATGGCGCATTGCATGCGAACTCTCTGGCGCTGAGCACGTGCTTGCGCCGTTCAGCACCACAACATTCATGCTCGACACCGAAGCAATGCTCAAGATGATTACTCCCAACACCAAATGGGTTGCCATCACTGGCGCATCCAACTTGCTCGGCACTGCGCCACATCTCAAACCGATTATCGATGCAGCACATGATGTCGGAGCACGAGTTTTTGTAGACGCCGTTCATCTAGCCGTGCACCAACCAATCGATATTGCTCAACTTGGCTGCGATGTGTTGGCCACATCGCCATACAAGTGGTACGGACCCCATGCAGGAGTGCTTTGCGTCAATCCTGACTTACTCAATTCATTACCTATCGCAAAAGTTCGTCCAGCCGAAAACGTTGGACCCCGCAGGTTCGAGACTGGCACTCCAAACTTTGAAAGCATTGCAGCAGTCGAGGCTGCTGCACGTTTCTTGCTCGAAGAAGACATGCAAAAAATCATGACGTATGAGAACGACATTTTTGCGCCGCTACTTTCTGGATTGCTCGCAATCGACAACGTCAAGGTCTGGGGCATTCCCGCTCTCGAAGGAAGAACTCCTACTGTCTCTTTCACCATCGACGGTCACCATCCCGACCATGTTGCTCAAGTGCTTGCCGATGCTCGCATCGCAGTTTGGTCCGGCAGTTCGTATGCAGTTGAAGCCGTAGATCAGCTCGGACTGACCGAAAGTGGTGGCGTTGTGCGTGCAGGAATCACGAGATATGTCAACAGCGACGATGTTTCACGATTGCTGCAAGTTGTGACTTCGCTCGCGTCGCATCACTAGTTCGCATCGCTAGGATTACCAAAGTCCGGGGAGTGGCGCAGTTGGTAGCGTGCCTGGTTTGGGACCAGGAGGCCGGGGGTTCAAGTCCCCCCTCCCCGACAAATGAGTGACAGTAGTTCAGCGCAAGTTTTAAAGTCGGCGAA
>JBJOEQ010000135.1:0-18341 GCA_046049195.1 Actinomycetota bacterium
GCTTCTGTTGCTCCAATAATGTCAGCGAAAAACGCAAGTTCTTTTGCGCGATGCAAGCCCACCCTGCGCGGCAACAACCATGAACCACCAAAGTCGAGCGACAAACCGCGCTTTGCAAAAATCTCGGAGAACCTCGCGTTATCTGAAGCAACAACCAGGTCGCAAATGAGCGCCATGTTGCACCCCGCGCCTACCGCGACGCCACGAACTTTGGCAATCGTTGGCTGTGGAATACGCGCGAGCGCATTGCACACGTCGCCAATGTGGCGCATGGAAGCAAGCCTGCTCTGATTTGCCCGTGGGTCTGGAGTGCCATCAGAATTGCCACCACCCAAGTCGGCTCCACTGCAGAAAGCTTCGCCGGTACCCGTGAGCACCATTGCACGATCCTGCTCGTTGGTGCCGACCTCACGAAATATCTCCAGCAACTCGGCCCACATCGTTGCATTGGCAGCGTTCTTCTTAGACGGACGATTCATGGTCACCGTGACAATGCCATTGTCTCGTGTAACAAGAAGTGTCTCAAATGAGCTTGATGTACTTGAAATCCCCATGACATAGACGATACTGAACGGATGGGATTTAATCCGAATCGCAAACATGTCAAGCGCACGAGCGACTACCTCATTGTTGGATCTGCGCTGCTCGTAGTAGTGCTACTTGTGGTGTGGGCGTTTGCCGGATAGAGGAAGCATGGCACCAAAAACAAAGCGCAAGAAACAGCCTGGAATCTGGGACGGCCTGTACGGCGACATACAAGTGAAGCGTGTGCAGCCCTATGAGGCACTCAAGGCATACGTGTGCCCCGGTTGCAACCGTGGTATTCCAGAAAAGATGGGACACTACGTTTGTGTGCCATCGGAGGCAACCGACTTGCGGCGCCACTGGCATTACGCATGTTGGGACAGACGCGCCAAAGTTGCTAGCTAGAAAATATCTTCAAGCATCTCCAGTTGCGTGCCGAGCACACAGGCCACATCAAAGCGCACTGAGCGCACCGTGTTTACCAACGGTGCAAATGGATCGCTGGAGACACGCATTGAGGCGCGAAAATCGGCAGTTGCACGGCGCACCTTCAGTTGCTTTGCAGGCGTGACTGCTTCGGCTGGAGTACCAAACGCATTGCTTGCTCGCGCTTTCACTTCGCACACCACAAGCACGCCGTTTTTACATGCGACAACGTCGAGTTCGCCGCGCTTGCATCGCCAGTTGCGCGCAACAATCACATAACCGTGCTGCTCGTACCAACGCGAAACCAAATCTTCTGCCCACTTGCCTCGCGCAACACGCGAAGCGGCACTTGCTGTTACAGATCGATTGGTGGCAACTCTTCGATGTTGAGGTCTTTGAAACTCAACACTCTCACGCGCGGAACGAATCGGCTCGTGCGGTACATGTCCCATACCCATGCGTCACTCAACACCACTTCCATCAACGGACGAGGTCCTTCGGACATCACCTTGACATCAACATTGTTGGCCAAATAAAAACGGCGATCTGTTTCGACGGCATATTTAAACATGCCAACAACGGCCTGATACTCCTGTGCGAGCTGCAGTTCGCGCTCGGCCTCGAAGTTTTCGAGATCGTCTGTGTTCAATGTGTATTTGAGATTGTCGAATGCGACGATTACTGGTCGTCGCGCTTTTCGCGAACCTTGGCAGCCTTGCCGGTGCGCTCGCGCAAGTAATTGAGCTTGGCACGACGTACGTCGCCGCGCTTAAGGATCTCGAGCTTCGATACCGATGGGCTGTGCACTGGAAATGTGCGCTCGACTCCTACGCCATAGGACAACTTGCGAACGGTGTACGACTCGGCAATGCCAGAGCCAGTGATTTTGGTGACGTTGCCCTGAAACACCTGAATACGCTCTTTGCCACCTTCAACAACGCGCACGTGCACTTTCACTTCATCGCCAGGACCCATCTTTGGAATATCGGTGCGCTTGAACTGATTGTCGACGAGGTCGGTGGTCTTCATGGGTATGTCCTGTTCAGATAGTGAACTTAGAAGGATACGGGCTCGGCGGGAACTCTTCCAACAAGCGTTGCTCGTCTTTCGTGATTCCTCCGCGTAATTCGACCAAATCTGGGCGCTTTGCCAGGGTTCGATGAAGGGCCTGAGCGCGTCTCCAGCGCTCGATTTGAGCATGGTTTCCATTGCGCAGCACCTCTGGCACCTGCCAGCCCCGAAACTCGGCGGGACGCGTGAAATGCGGCTCTTCCAGCAAACCTGATGCCCCAAAACTCTCGGTGATTGGCGACATTGCGTTGCCCATGACTCCGGGCAACAAACGTGTCACTGCTTCGATGATGAGACACGCCCCCACTTCTCCACCTGCGAGCACTACATCGCCCACCGATACTTCTTCGTCCACCAAGTGTTCGCGAATTCGGTGATCAACACCTTCGTACCTGCCACACAACAAGCTAAAGCCTTCAAGGCTTGCGAGCTTGTTTGCAAATGCTTGATCAAACGGTTTACCACCCGGCGACAACAACAGCAATGGACGTGGCGCACCAGATTTTTCGAATGATTCAAACACGGGTTCGGCGCGCAGCACCATGCCAGCGCCGCCACCGAACGGTGCGTCATCAACCGAATGATGCACATCGGTTGTGTGTTCGCGCAAGTCGTGTGAACGCACGTCCACCAATTTTTCATTGCGTGCACGACCGAGCAAACTCTCTGAACAGAAGTTGTCGACCAACTGCGGAAACAGCGTGAACACGTCAATTCTCATATCTGATCACCAAAATTTAAATCAAGTTCAAACAAACCTTCGGGTGGATCAATCGTGATGCAACCATCAACGTTGGAAACAATGAATGGTGTTGGCACAAGCGCGCCAGACTCAAGTTCCATAATTGGGTGAGCCGGATTGTCGATCACTGCAACGCACACGCCGTAATCAATCCCTTGCATATCGACAACTGTTGACCCAACCATCTCATGTACCCACACCACTGACGGATCGTCAATTGGATAGCCATACACTTCAGAATTCGTGAGACGCTCGGCAATATTGCGATCATCCAAATCTTTAAACATCATCAACCAGCGCTCAGCCTGAGCCTTTGATTTGGAGATTTCATACCACTTGCCGGCAACCCAGAGTTTGGATCCGACGGCTACGCGCTTTGCGTGACTATTGAAGATATCGACATACATTTCGCCACGAACACCGTGGGGTCGCCCTAAGCGACCGACATGCAACAGACCTACTGGAGGCGTGTGGTCAGTCGTCGACGAAGTCGACATCGACATCCACGCCATCGCGTGTTGCGGCTGCACGTACAACCGTGCGAATGCTCATTGCAGTGCGGCCACGACGACCAATGACGCGACCAAGGTCGCCTTCACCAACGCGAACTTCAAGAACAATTTTGTCTCCGTCAGCAACACCCTCGACACGAACTGCGTCTGGGTTGTCAACAATTGAGCGCACGACGTGGTCGAGCACTGCTGTTGCTACTGGAGCAGGAATGAGATTTGCCGAGTCAGTCACGGTAGATACAGACCGAATTATTTAGCGGTCTTGGCAGGCTTGGCTGGCTTTGTAGCCATGAACTCTGCCCATGCGCCAGAAATTTCAAACAACTTCTTGACGCGCTCGCTTGGCAATGCACCTTGCTTGAGCCACTTGAGGGCCTTTGCATTGTCAACAGTGAGCGCTGATGGCTCGGACTGTGGGTGATAGTTGCCAACGATTTCGAGGAAGCGACCATCGCGGGCAGAACGGGTATCGGCAGCAACGATGCGATAATGCGGTTGCTTGGTTTTGCCCACTCGTGTGAGGCGAAGCTTTACTGACATGACCTGCAGGCTATCGGGGCGGAAGGCGTGAGCCCAACGCCGCAGCCAAATCGATATCGCCCGATGGAATGCCGCTGGGGGCACCCCCGAACATCGCCCCCAGGCCACCTCGACCGCCGCCCTTCTTGCCTTTTCCGCCGGCACCGCCCATGCGCTTCATCATTTTTTGCATTTCAGAGAACTGCTTGACGAGTTTGTTTACATCCGAGACTTGGGTGCCAGAACCCTTTGCAATTCGCGTGCGCCTCGAGCCGTTGATGATCTCAGGTTTGCGTCGTTCCTCAGGTGTCATCGAACGAATAATTGCTTCGGTCACTTTGACCATGTCGTCCGAGATCTGTGCGTCCTTTGCTTCTTTTGGTAACCCTGGCAACATGCCCATCACGCTCGACAACGACCCCATTTTCTTGAGCTGCTGCAACTGATCCAGGAAATCGTCGAGAGTAAATTCGCCGTCCATCAACTTTGCGGCTGTTGCTTCGGCCTGATCTTTTTCAAATACCTTTTCGGCTTGTTCGATCAGTGTGAGCACATCGCCCATGCCAAGAATTCGGCTGGCCATGCGATCAGGATGGAACTGTTCAAACGCATCGATCTTTTCGCCAGTTGCAGCAAACGCGATTGGCTTACCGATTACTTCTTTGACCGACAGCGCAGCACCACCGCGCGCATCACCGTCCAGCTTTGACAAAATGACGCCAGAGATCGCAAGCGTTTCGTCAAATGCTTTTGCAACCGTGACCGCATCTTGACCGGTCATTGCGTCGACTACCAAGAATGTGTAGTGAGGTGAAACAACTTTGGATATGTCTGCAACCTGCTGCATCATCTCGGTGTCGATCGCCAAACGTCCGGCAGTGTCGACAATCAATACATCGCGGCCAAGGCGTTGTGCTTCTGCCAAACCGGCAGCAGCGGTAGCGACAGGATCACCAGCAATTGAAAAAACTGGCACACCTATTTGTGCGCCGAGCACTCGCAACTGCTCGACTGCTGCAGGGCGTTGCAAGTCGGCGCCAACCAACAGCGGGTTGCGACCTTGCGACCTAAACCATGCTGCCAACTTGGCTGCGCTCGTCGTTTTACCGGAGCCTTGTAAACCAGCCATGAGCACGACCGTTGGCGGATGCGATGCGTACGTAATTTTTAATGTCTCACCACCGAGCATTGCAATGAGTTCGGCGTTGACGATCTTGATGATTTGTTGACCAGGATCGAGTGCTTCGGAAACCTGAGTGCCTATGGCCTGTACACGAATACGCTCGACAACATTGCGCACAACGCCAACATTGACGTCGGCTTCGAGGAGTGCGGTGCGGATCTCACCCATCACTTCGTCCACATCGGCCTGCGTCAGCCTGCCCTTGCCGCGCAGTCGCTTAAATACGCCGCCTAAACGATCAGAGAGATTGTCAAACATGAGTGCGAGAAAGGCTACTCAAAGAGCGCATCAATAAATTCGGTTGGATTAAACAGAACTAAGTCGTCAATTGTTTCACCAAGGCCCACAAGCTTGACTGGAATTCCTAGTTCGGTTTCGATTGCGAACACAATGCCACCCTTTGCAGACCCATCCAGTTTGGTCAGCACAACTCCGGTCACCTGCGTTGCCTCGGTAAATTGTCGCGCCTGCTGCAAACCATTTTGACCAGTGGTCGCATCGATCACCAGCAGCACTTCGGTCACTTTGCCAGCACCCTTTTCGGCAACTCGACGAACTTTGCGCAACTCCTCCATCAGATTGGTATTGCTCTGCAATCTTCCTGCAGTGTCGGCAAGCACCAAATCGATGTTGCGCGAGTGTGCGCTTTGCACTCCATCAAAAATTACTGACGAAGGATCTCCGCCTTCTGCACCGCGCACGATCTGAGCACCAGAACGCTCAGCCCATGTGGACAACTGCTCACCTGCTGCAGCCCGAAACGTGTCGCCTGCTGCCATCAATACTGTGCGACCAAGCGCAATCTGTTGAGCCGCAATTTTTCCAAGACTTGTTGTTTTGCCTGCTCCATTGACGCCAACCATCAGCCAAATATTTGGACCATCCACATTTGCCTCAAAATTGAGATCGCGACTTGTGCCAACTAATTGCGACGACATGTTGCTGCGCAACGCATCAATGAGTTGTGCGGGCGTGGTGATCTCTTTGGCTTTGACGCGTGTTTGCAGCGCACCCAACAAACTTTGCGCTACTCGCACACCCACGTCGGCTCGCAACAACGCTTCTTCAAGCTCGAGCCAGGTTGCGTCGTTGATGTCACTGCGACCAAGCACCGAACCAACTGCACCCGAGAGCGAACTGCGAGCCTTTGCCAATCTGTCACGCACTGATAGCGGGGCTACTTCAACAACTTCAGCTGCTACTGCAGTCACGACAGGTGTAGCGCGCTGAATTTGCGGTACTGCACGAGCCTTACGACGACTGATCGCCACAACTCCAATGCCAAACACCAAACCGGCAACTGCCAGTAATAAGAAAATCATTGGGAGTGAAGAATTATTCATCTATCTCTCACGCTATGCGCAAAAACCGATTACGAAGCAGCGGCTGCAGCGCGCTCAACGATGATTCGCGACGAACCACCTGGCTGCATTGTTACGCCGAGTAAGCAGTCTCCCGCCTCCATCGTGCGCTTTTGGTGACTCACAATAAGCAATTGAGCCTCTTGACGGAATTCGTGAATCAGGCTCAAGAACCTATGCAAGTTGACGTCATCCAATGCGGCCTCAACTTCGTCCATTACATAAAACGGTGAAGGGCGACTGCGGAAGACGGCAAACAAAAATGCAAGTGCAGTAAGCGAACGCTCCCCACCCGAAAGCAACGAAAGTTTCTTGACATTCTTGCCACTTGGCTTGGCTTCCACTTCAATACCAGTATTGAGCAAATCATCTGGCGAAGTGAGCAACAGCTTGCCCTGACCGCCAGGAAACAGCATTGAAAAAAGTTTTTCGAAATTGTCGCGCACGTCGGCAAACGCCGAAGCAAATGTGGACTGAATTTCCATATCAACTTGCTTGATTACTTTGATCAACTCGCGACGAGTGTTCTTGACATCTTCCAATTGCTCTTCCAAGAACGTGTGTCGCTTTTGCAACTCGTCAAACTCTTCAAGTGCGAGCGGGTTGATTGGACCCATCAGGCGCAACTCGCGCTCGAGTTCACGCACGCGAGCGATTGGCGAAGTACCCTCTGGCAATTCGGGCTGTTGAGTATCGATTGCAGCCTGCGGTTCGACCGAGTGGTCACGACGCAAGGCTTCGATCGTTGCTTCGAGACGCATGCGCACTTCGGCCTCTTCAACCTCTACACGACGATTGCGCTCACGACGCTCTTCCAACAACTGTTCGTTGGATGTGCGGTCTTTGCGGGCCTCGTCTAAGCGCTGCGAGATCGCGCGTACTTCGTCACTTTGACGACGGCGAATCTCTTGCAACTCCGCCTGACGCGCATCCAGTGTCGCCGAATGTTTTTCGACCAGCGCGCTCAGACGCACAAGTGCGCTCAGACCAATTTCTATTTTGTTGCGACGTTCGGCTGCCGCATTACGAGCTTCGACGTCGGCATTGAGTCGTGCTTCAACATCGCTCAGTCGCGATTGCAAGAATTGACGGCGCTCTTGCAAACCGGCCGACTTGACCTCGAGATCGTTGCGCAATACCGACAACAAACCCTGCAGTTCGGCTTGCACCGAACGCAACGAGTCGTAAGCAAACGACAAGCGTGCACTTGTCTCAGTTGCAGTAGAGCGATGACGCTCGAGCAACGTCAATGCAGTCGCATGAGTATCACGTGCTTGTGCCATGCGCGTACGTGCAGTGGCCAAATCGGATTCTGCTCTCCCAAGTGCTTCCTTGGCGCGCTCGGCCCGACGATGTGCTTCTTCAAGCGCCGACGCAGTGACATTGCTGGTGCCCACTCGCATACCCGAAGATGCAAATCGGTCGCCGTCGCCGGTAATAACTACGGCTTCAGGATGCGCAAGCGCTGCTTCAACAGCATCAGCCCACGACTGAACAAACACCACTCGCGACAACAACACATCGAGCAAGCGATTCACTTGCGTTTCGTGTGCTCCTGCCTTAGCCCGCACATGTGATCGCAGGCTTGTGCCGTTATTGATCAACGGTGTACTTGGCACTGTTGTAATGGCATTGAGTGCCAGCACCGCACCCATCGCACCGGTTTGGCGCAACTCTTGCAGTGCGCGGCGTGCCGCGTCAACGTTTTGAGCCACTACAGCCGACAATGCGTCGCCGAGTGCAACCTGCACCGCAACTCGGCGTTCGGAGTCGATGTCAATCATGCCACTCAATGCGCCAAGAGTTCCGTCGATGTCGCGCAATGCTGCAGCACTTGTGCCGTTGGCATCGAGCGTGAGTTGCAATGACTCTGCGCGCGATGCCGATGTTGAAGCATCAGATTGCGCTGTAGAGAACAATGACATCGCACTATCAACTGCAGACTCTGCAGCAACACGGGCGGCATCTGCATCTACGAGGCGCTGAGCCAGTTCGGTTTCATTGCGCGCATCAGTGGCCACAATGTTGCGTAGTCGATCAATATCTTCGTTGAGTCCGCGCACGCGTGCCGACAACTCAGCAACTTTTTGCGAAGCAACTTGTGCTTCTTCAAGTGTGCTGCCCTGATCTGTGGCACCCGTTGCACTGACAGCCTCAACCGCTGCAATTTGCTCTGCAACCTTCGCCAAGTCGCTGCGCAGGTTTGCTGCATCGGCCTCGAGCGTTGCAATAACACCAGAGTCCATCAACTGGCCACGGTCGCGCTCAACCGAACGACGTCGCTCGGCCAGCACTGCAAGTAGTCCACGCGCCCGACCGCGCAATTGCTCGATGCGCACGAGTTCGTCGTTGACTCCAGAGTCTCCGCGAGCAGACAACTGCGCTTCTGCAGCCATGACTGCGGTGTCCAATGACGACAATTTTGCGCGCAATCCGCGCTCTGCTTCCTCGCCTGCCAACTTGTCGTTGGCCAAGTTGGTTAATCGTGCTTGAAAACTTTGCAACTCACGACCAGCAAGAAACATTTGCAGCGAACGCATCTCGCCAATGAGTGCGCCGTGTCTGCGCGCCGACTCTGCTTGGCGCTCGAGAGGACGCAAGTTGCGACGCACTTCACGCAACAAGTCTTGGGCGCGCATCAAGTTGGCTTCAGTTCCTTCAAGACGGCGCTCTGCTTTTTCTTTGCGCTTGCGGTGCTTGAGCACGCCGGCTGCTTCTTCAATAATTCCGCGTCGATCTTCGGGACGCGCATTGAGCACGGCATCGATTTGTCCTTGGCTGACGATTACGTGCTGTTGACGACCAACGCCGGCGTCGGAAAGTAGTTCTTGTACGTCGAGCAAACGACACTCAACACCATTGATTGCATATTCGCTTTCGCCACTGCGAAAGAGCACACGACTGACGGTCACTTCGGTGAACTCAATTGGCAACAAGCCAGCCGAGTTGTCGATGGTCAGCATGACTTCTGCACGACCGAGTGCTGGGCGCTTGGAAGTACCCGCAAAAATTACGTCATCCATCTTTTGGCTGCGCACCGACGACGGTGCCTGGGCGCCGAGCACCCACGCAATGGCATCAACCACGTTGGACTTGCCCGAGCCGTTTGGCCCCACCACTACGGTGACACCCGGTTCGAGCTCCATCACGGTGGTATCAGCAAAAGACTTGAAGCCTTTGAGAGTCAGCGATTTAAGAAACACGTCAATCGGCGAGAATAGTAGAAAAATCGGCTTTCAGTGGCATTTCCAACATTTTCAGCGCTGACAGACCGAGCAGTAACAGGTAGTGCGTCCAGCAACCGTGGTGCGCGAGATTCGAGTCTTGTTGCATGTCAGACACATCTCGCCCGCTCGCCCATACACACGATGCTCGTTTTGATAGCTACCGGTGTCTCCCATCACGTCCACATATTGAGAGTCGTCCAAGGTGCTGCCTCCTGAGGCCACTGCATCACCCAATATCTGCACAATTGCCTTGTGCAGTCGCTCAATTGTTGGCATTGATAACCGCTCGGGCACCCTGCTCCAGCGCAACCCAGCACGGTGCATGATCTCGTCGGCATAAATATTTCCGATACCGGCAATCACACTTTGATTGAGCAGTGTGCCTTTCAAATTGCCCCGCTTTCCAACAAATCGTTGGCGCAATATTTCGGGCGTGAACTCATCAACAAGTGGGTCGACTCCTAGCCGAATCAATTCGGGCATCTGTTCGGATAATTGGTTCGGATCAAAGACAACGACTTCGCCAAATGTGCGCGGATCAACAAACCACAATTCACACGGTGGCTGATCTCCGAGTGCTTCAAGATGCAACACCACGTGGGTGTGCGGCAATCGCTGTGCACCGGCATCCGCAATCAACACTCTCCCACTCATGCGCAAGTGAATCATCATCTGTTCGCCGGAGTCGAGTGAACACAACAAATATTTTCCTCGTCGACCAGCGTGTGTGATTGTGGTTCCTGACAACCCGTCGATCAATGCTTCACGACTTGTGCGTCTGACGGTTCGTTCGCGACCTACTTCAACTCGCGCGATGCGTCGGCCCACCGCCATTCGCTCTATCCCACGTCGAACTGTTTCGACCTCGGGCAACTCGGGCATTCGGGCTACTTAGTTGTTTTTTGTATTCATGTCGTTGTCGTGTTCGCGATGCAGCGTGTCGCAGGCAATCTCGGCAGCCAATTGTTCGGCGACTTTCTTTGAACGCCCCTCACCGCTACCCATCTCGCGGTCACCTACATAAACAGTTGCAAAGAATACCTTTTCGTGATCTGGACCTTCGTCAGTGACCCGGTAGTGCACATGCTCTTCCAGCAAACGTGAAGCCAGTTCTTGCAGGCGAGTTTTAGCATCGAGTCGGTCGAGTCCGCCCATGGCGTTATCGATTGCGTGAGACATCAATTGCGTGACGACACGGTGCGTCACAACCGCACCCGCATCCATATACACAGCGCCAATGACGGCTTCGAGTGCGTCAGACAAAATCGACGTCTTTTCGCGGCCACCTGCAGCATCTTCGCCTTTGCCCAACAACAAGTGATCGCCCAAATCGAGGTCAGCAGCAATTGCGCCGAGCGCATTGGCATTGACAACGCTCTTACGCAAGTCGGTCAATTTTCCCTCTTGAAACTCGGCATGACGTTGGTACACAATGTCGGCAACTACCCAACCAAGCACAGCGTCGCCCAAAAACTCGAGGCGCTCATTGGATTCATAACCATCGTTTTCAGATGTCCACGAACGATGTCGCATGGCTGTTGCTAGCAAACTTATCTCGGCAAAGCGATGCCCAATTCGCTCGGCCAAAGACTCGAGCAAGTTACTCATTTTGGTTGCAATGCCTCTGCGATAAGTCCGACCATGTTGCTCTCCACCATCTCTTGAGCAACTTTGATGCCGTTGAGCATGGCGCGTGCGCTTGACGAGCCGTGCGAGATGATGCACACGCCATCTACGCCCAACAAGATCGCGCCACCAGTTGAATCTGGATCAAAAATTGAATACACATCGAGTAGTGCTGGCATGATCGCATCAGCGTGTTCTTTGTATTGTGGCGCACCAATGGCACCAAACAGCGCCTTGACAATTGAGCGCATTGCGCCTTCCAATGTCTTCAATGCAACGTTGCCAGTAAATCCATCGGTAACCACAACATCTACCGCGTCAGTTGTGATATCGCGGCCCTCTACGTTGCCGATGAAGTTGATCTCGCTACATTCACTCAAAAGCACAAAAGCTTCTTTTCTCAGCGTGTCGCCTTTGCCGGGCTCTTCGCCAATTGAGAGTAAGCCAACGCGTGGCTTTTCGATTCCAAATCGCACCCGCGAATACACCGAACCCATGATTGCGAATTGCGTCAGCCATTCGGCTTCCACTTCTGCGTTTGCGCCGGCATCCAACAACACGGTGTGAGTGCTGCCAGGAACAGGAATCGGTGTGGCAATTGCAGGACGCTTAACACCCTTAATGCGGCCCATCCTCAAAAGTGCCGAGGCCATCGTTGCGCCAGTGTTGCCTGCAGAAATCATTGCGCTTGCTTTTCCATCGCGCACCAACTCGGCGGATTGCACAAGTGTTGAATCTTTTTTGGTACGCACCGAAGACGCTGGGTCTTCGTGCATGTCAATGAACTCGGTGGCAACATGCAGCGGCAAATTGCCAATGTCAAAACGCGTGCCGAGATCGGCAGGACCTACGAGGAGAACTGGAATGCCAAGTGCAGCAGCCTGCTTTGCTCCATCAATAATTTCGGCGGGGGCTTTGTCGCCACCCAGCGCATCAACCGCAACGGGCAGCATAAATTTGCCCGAGATAAATTAAGCGACGTCGACGGCGATGCGACCCTTGTACCAACCGCAGTTTCCACAGACAGTGTGTGGCAACTTTGAAGTTGAACAACGTGGGCACACGCTGCGCGATGGCGCACCAAGCTTCCAGGCGCCTGCCATGTGGCTGTGGCCCTTCATTTTGGATTTCTTTTTCTTTGGAACTGGCATCGCGTGCTCGGCTTTCGGTTACTGGACTGGCTTACTGAACGGTGTCTTAGGTTATCGGGTCAAGACCTAGTTCAGTTCTTCGCGCAATTGGTCCAAAATTGCCCACCGTTCGTCAAATCTTTGGGCCTGACAACCGCATGGAGCACTCTGCAAATCGGCGCCACATTGTGGGCAGAGACCGGGGCAATCGGCCTTGCATAATGGCGTATCTGGCAGGCTGAGCAGCACCATTTCACGCACCATCGGCTGCAAATCGAGGCTTTCCCCCTCAATGGGATATGCATCTGGATTGTCTGGCACCCGCTGATACATCTCGTCGATCGACGCGACATTGGCATATTCGATATTGCGCAGACATCTTCCGCAGAGCAGTTGAGATTTGCCAGCAACAGTGCCCTGCACGATGATGCCGCCATTGATGCTTTCAAGCTGCAGCGCAATTTCGATTTCGGTTGCGTCATCAAGTCGCTTATCGGCAAAATCAAAAGTTGAAACAGGAATAGTGATCTCGATGTTTTTCAGCGTGCCCGCACGCCGCGTCATCTCAATGATGTTGATCAGTAGCGGTGATGCCACGAATTGCTACTAGTACTGGTCGTCGTCTTGATCAAAGAACGTTGGACCACTTGACGAAACGTCTTCGCTGTCGACACCACTGCGAGTTGGCTCAGGTGCTGCGCCCACGATCGACAAACGCTCCCGACCTTGCGAAACGGTGCGTGTCAAACGATCGAGCAAAATCTCGAAACTGGCAAGACGGCGGTCGAGAAAATCTTCTGTCTCGTTCTTGAGTCTGCGCGAGTCGGCATCTGCGGCCTCGAGTACTTGGCGGGCTCGTGTCTCGGCTGCTCGCACAACTTCTGTGCGCTGCACCATTCGCTCGGCCTGCACGCGTGCTGCTTCAACGATTTCGTCGGCTTCGCGCTGAGTTTTGGTCATGAAGTCTTGGCGCTCTTTAAGCATCCAACGGGCCTGACGGATTTCGTCTGGCAAGCAGGCTTGAGCATCTTGCAACAACGCAACAACGTGATCACGATCAATACGTGGTGTGCTCGACAGCGGCACATTTGGTGCGGATGCAATCGTGTGAATGACCTCTTCAAGAATCGATTCGGTGTCGCCTAACTCAACTGGCACACTTGCGTCAATCTCACCACTCAAATCTTCGTATCCATCGTTTCCGTTATTGCGACTCATTATCTTGCCCTCATTTTCTTGCTCCTGGTTTTTGTTTGGCAATTAGTGCTTTCAGCACAGGCGCTGAAACCATTGGTTTGGTATTCGTGCCGCTGAAGCCGACAAACTGGCGAACATACGTACTGCTGATAAATGAATTCTCTGGGCGCGAAAACAGCAATATTGTCTCGATACCACTTGCGCCTTGATTGGTTTGCGCCATCTGCTGCTCTACTTCAAAATCGCCGCCAGTGCGTGCACTCTTAATAATGAAGGATGCTTCGATTTTGCTGGCCGCCTCAACTGTGAGTCCGCCATAGGTTTCGACACAGACTTTCTTGCCAAGATGCGCGACCGACTGGCGCACGAGATCTGCCCGCTCAGCAGGGCTAAACATGCCGCTTGGCTTGTCGGGGTTGTGCATCACACCGATAACAAGGTCGCCAAACAGCGCCACGGCCTGCTCAACGATGTCGAGGTGACCGAGATGAAACGGGTCAAAGCTTCCGGGGTAAAACGCAACAGCCATATTGCTACTTACGCTAACCGCTGCAGGAACGACACGTACGCACGCCCATATCGCTTCACGCGGGTCACTTCCCAGCCAATAATTGCAGGCGATTTATCAGACATCTCATCATTCATGTCTCTGTCGCTCTCTGCAACCACCAAGTCACACGCAACCTCGCCAAGAAATTGCCTCCATTGCTTAAATTCATAGGGAGGATCAGCCAAAACCAACGAAGCATTGCGCACGAGAGCAATATTGGTCAGCACATCCCCTCGAACGATGGTTGATTTTTCCACCAATCCCAAAGTCTCAAGATTTTCGCGCAATACCTCAAGTGCCTCACGGTCACGTTCAATAAACGTGCAGTGTTCGGCACCACGAGAAAGCGCTTCAATGCCAAGCGCTCCACTGCCCGCAAATGCATCCACCACTCGCGCCCCCACGACCACACCCAAACTGCCAAGAGCATTAAAAGTTGCTTCACGAGCTTTGTCGGTTGTGGGACGAGTCTTCTTGCCCAAAGGTGCGTTTATACGACGCCCACGCAACTCACCTGCCACAACTCGCATACCGTTTACGATATTGCCCACTTGTCGTGTTTAATGAACTGGTTGTATTAACTGGTTGAATGAACTGGTGAGCGATGACCAACACGAGTACGAATCTGGTCCCGCCGAGCCGCCAACCGAGTCGATCACCTGTGTGGATTGCGGTGGCCGATGCCACCTGCTCACCCATCCGCCCGAAGACGGGCTCTGGCTTGCCGGTGATGTGGTTGCCTACCGCTGTTCAGATTGCTTGGATCGCTGGGATCTCGTGCTGATGCCTCTCGGCGAATAGTTCGGCACTGATCAGTTCTTAAACAAAAACTCGGCGTCCTCGGGTGTCAGCAACAGATCGAGTTCGTCCAGCAAACCTGCATTATTGACCATGGTTGGGTCGGCATCAACGATTGAAAACGCCGCCTCGCGTGCCATATCAATCAAATCTCGGTCTCGTCGTAGTGAAGCCAGCTTTAAGTCGCTTGCACCCTTTTGCATCGAGTTCATCAGCGTGCCCTCGCCTCGCAACTCCAGATCCACCTCGGCCAAATAGAAACCATCGGTCGATTCGACCAATGCATCCACCCGCGGCGACGAAACTTCGGGGTCTTTGGTTTGCAGCCAGCACTCAGATGCAATGCTCCCTCGCCCTACGCGACCGCGTAACTGATGTAATTGCGCAATACCAAAGCGATCAGCATCGAGCACCGCCATCACCGTTGCATTTGGCACGTCAACACCAACTTCGATCACCGTGGTCGCAACGAGCACATCCAATTTGCAATCACGAAACCGGTTCATCGTTTCTTCCTTGTCGGCAGATGACATGCGCCCGTGCAACAAACCCAACCGAAGGCCTTGCAACTCGCCCACCTGCAAATCGGCATAAATTGTTTCAGCAGATGCGACTTCAATTTTGTCACTCTCTTCTATCAATGGACAAACAACGAAAGCCTGCTGTCCTTGAGCAACAGCATCACGAATGCTCGACCACATCAATGCCTCTAACAACGGCCCAGCAGCCCACTTGGTCACAATTGGCGTGCGACCTGGCGGCAATTCATCAAGCACACTCACATCCAAATCGCCGTACACAGTCATTGCGGCTGTGCGCGGTATCGGTGTAGCGGTCATCACCAATACATCTGGCGTGCTCGTCAAACTTCCCTTTTGCGAGAGAGCAGCACGCTGCTCAACCCCAAACCGATGCTGTTCATCGATCACCACAACGCCGAGGCTGTTGAAAGCAACTCCCTCCTGAATCAAAGCGTGAGTACCAACAACGATGTCGACTCCTCCGCTCGCCAAGTCACTCAACACTTGCCTGCGTTTTTCACCCGTCACACGACCTGTCAGCAACTCCACACGCAGTGGCCGATCACCAAAAAGATTTTGAGGATCGGGCACTTGTAAGTCTCTGACAAGTTGTCCTATCCCTGCAAAATGTTGTTCGGCCAACACTTCGGTCGGTGCCATGATCGCGCCTTGGTGTTGCCCCTGCACCGCAGTGAGCATGGCCGCAACTGCAACAACAGTCTTTCCGCTACCGACATCGCCCTGCAGCAGGCGATGCATCGGATGAGGACCAGCCAAGTCATGAGAGATTTCATCAATCACCCGACGTTGAGCCCCAGTGAGCCCAAATGGCAGAGCCGCAATAAACCTGTCAACAAGTTTGTTGTCAACAATGTGTTTGATTCCTCGTGAGTCACGTTCAAACGCACGCTTGCGACCAACGAGCACAAGTTGCACGCGCAACAATTCATCAAACGCGAGTCGACGCCGTGCATCATTTTTTAGCGCGATGCTTTCCGGCATATGGATATTCCACAGTGCAGTGGTGCGATCTACAAGTTCATATTTTTCGCACACGGCCATCGGTACCGGATCGAGCAACCCACGCACCTTGCAACGCTCTAGAGCATTTTCAATCCAGCCTGCGATCTCCCAAGTAGAAAGACCTGCCTTTTCGCTTTGTGGATAAATAGGAACGATGCGTCCCGTGCGATCACCAATCAGGTCAATAATTGGGTTGGTCATCTGCAACGCACCGCGATACATGTCTGCTTTTCCGAACATGGCAATTTGCAGCCCTTCAGTCAGTTGTCGTGTGCGCCATGGTTGATTAAAAAACACAGCCGTCACTCGACCGGATCCATCACCGACACTCACGGTCACCATTGATCGACCGCCCTTCATCGGTATCTTTGCGACCTTGCGCACTTCCACCAACACCAGTGCTTCTTGGCCAGGTACTAAATCGCTCACACGTGCTTCGGCAGTGCGGTCTACCCAGCGACGCGGATAGGTGGTGAGCAACTCAAGCACGTTGTCAATTCCGTATTCGTGCAGCGAAGCTTTGCGCTTCTCGCCCACGCCTTTGAGTATTTCTACATCGAGCCCTGCTAGTTCACGCAGTGTGATTTCGCCCGTCATGCGGGACTCGTGTTACTCGACACCAAACAAAAATGGATACAGAGGCTGCCCGCCGGGATGCACTTCAACTTCAACATCTGGGTGCTTGTCAGCCATGTACGCAATGATCTCTTCGGTTGCTCGTGCTGTTGCCAAATTGCCTGTAATCACGGTGAGCAATTCGCCATTGCTGCTTAAGAGTTGATCGAGCAGTTGTGTTGCAGCAATAACCATCGTGCTTCCAATAGCAACAACACCGTCGCCGCGCACGAGACCAATCCAGTCGCCATTCTTTACTGCACCTGCGTCGGTGTTGGTGTCGCGCACTGCTTGTGTCACTTCGCCTGTCGCTACCGACTTAGCCGCATCCGACATGGCCTCGCAGTTTGCATCTACATCTGCCTCAGGGTCGTACGACACCAGTGCAGCAAGTGCTTCTGGCATCGAGCATGTTGGCACTACGCGTACTTCTTTTTTGGTTAGCGCATTGACCTGATTGGCAACAGGAATGATGTTTTTGTTGTTTGGCAAAATAATCACTTGCTGTGAGTTCATGTGCTCAACAGCGTCCAACAACTCGGCAGTTGATGGGTTGAGAGTTTGCCCACCTGTAACAACACCTTGCACACCCATCTGCCCAAACAACTCGGCTAGTCCATCACCGCTACAAATCGCAACGACTGCACATTCAACTGCAGGCAGTGTCGACACCGCACTTGGTCGCTTGGCTGCAGCGCCCATCTGCGCCTCGCGCTGAGCATGTTCCTCTTCCATTTCTTCAAAGAGATCGGTCACACGAATTTTGAATGGCTTGCCGCCCAACTCGAGTGGTGCTTCGATTGCTGCACCGATGTCGTTGGTGTGCACGTGGCAGTTGTAGAGCCCGTCGCCACCGACAACAACGATTGAGTCACCAATCTTGCCCCACGCTTGCATAAATTCTTTTGATTTTGCATCATCTATGTTGAGCAAGAACATCACTTCATAACGCAACTCACTCACATCCACTTCACCACTGGTTGAAGCACGATGCGACACTGCTTCAAGTTGCTCTTGACTAGGACCACTTGCTTCACTTGGTTCTGGCAATGGCTCGCCATCAACAACATGCAGTGCGGCGTCCATCAACAACATAAAACCTGCGCCGCCCGCATCAACCACACCAGCGTCTTTCAAAACTGGAAGTTGTTCAGGTGTATTTGCAAGCGCTTTGCGTCCTGCTGCGCGAGCAACATGCAGCATCGCTGCAAGTGTTGCGCCATCAGATGCCGCGCGTTGAGCAGCATCGGCGGTTTCGCGAACAACAGTAAGAATCGTTCCTTCAATTGGCTTGAGCACCGCTTCATACGATGCG
>JBJOEQ010000136.1:0-2680 GCA_046049195.1 Actinomycetota bacterium
TGCCTGCAACATCGGTACCCAACAAAATCAGAACGCTTGCTTCTCCAAGTTTTCCACCCTCGGTTGGAATCGGTGCGGGCATAATTGCTGTTGCAACACCGCCAAGTTCAGCAGCAACAAGGGCTGCCTGGCCTTCGCTACCTGGTAAGTAATACACAACTGTTGTTGTTTGTTTTGGTGTGGTTTCGCTTGTGTTCACTGCTGGTTGCACGATGTAGCCGCGACCCTGCAACTCGGTGGTCAACTGGCCGGCACTTCCAGAAACTTTTGACGCATTGGCAACTTGAATTTTGAATGCGGTGAGCGGAATAGTGACGGCAACTGTTGTCTCGACGGGAATTGTGTCGGTAACGACCGTGTCTGTGGTTGCTCCACCATCGGCGGCTGGTGCAGTAGTGCTGCCACCACGAATATCTCGCAAAATCAAAAACCCCAGTAGTACGGCAACTACAGCAACAACAATCGACATTGTTGAATTGATTGAGGAACCG
Organism: Actinomycetota bacterium; assembly: GCA_046049195.1. Classification (GTDB taxonomy): domain Bacteria; phylum Actinomycetota; class Acidimicrobiia; order Acidimicrobiales; family Ilumatobacteraceae; genus UBA3006. The sequence goes on from JBJOEQ010000136.1 coordinate 492, forward strand.
CGTGAAACTGGCTCTCGGCGGGGACGACGTTGTTCTTGGCTCATACCAACAACCGTACTTGATGTAGTGGAGCCGAGTGTGGGAATTGAACCCACGACCTACCGCTTACAAGGCGGTTGCTCTGCCTCTGAGCTAACCCGGCTCGTCTAGGTTACAGCGAATTATTTGGTCTTGGCAACGCGTGAACGAACTACTTCGTATGTTGCAAGCGCTGCAGCAGCCGAAACGTTGAGTGATGAAAGCGATCCGCCCATTGGAATACTCACCAACAAATCACATCGTTCTTTGACAAGACGAGACAAACCTGCACCTTCAGCACCCAACACCAAACAAATTGGTTCAGAAGTGAGATCACCAATCTGGAAGATGTTTTTGTCAGCAGCATCACTTAATCCAACGATCCATACTCCTGCATCTTTCATTTGCTTGAGCGCAGTTGGCAGTCCACCCACTACACACATGGGCACATACTCGGCCGCACCTGCAGCAGATTTTGCTGCAGTTGGTGTGATGTGCACGGCTCGATGTCGAGGCAATATCACGCCATGCACACCCGCGCCATCGCACGAGCGCAAAATTGCACCAAGGTTGCCTGGGTCGGTCACGCCATCAATGGCGACTAAAAATGCAGGAACATTTCCTTTGCGTGGTGCGAGCAAGTCACCAAGTTCGACATCGGGAATTGGTGCGGCCATTGCAAGCACACCTTGCGGTGCTTCACTGCGCGCTTCTTTTTCAATTTCTTTTCGTGGCACGCGACGCACTGGCACGCGCTGATCTGCAGCCAACGCCAAAATGTCATTAATTACATCGTTCTCGTCCAAGTCATTGGACACCCAAATCTCAAATGTTTTTCGGCGTTGTGCAATCAATAACTCACGCACTGCCTGACGACCCTCAATCTGTGATCCACCAAGTCCGTGTTGATCTGGGCGCGGCGCGCGCGGCCCCGTGTGTTCGCGAGCCGGTGGGCGACTGCGCTTGGTATTAACTGCTGCGCGTGGTGTATATTTTGCATCACGAGGTGGTCGCTTTGCATCGCGGGGATCACGACGTGCGTCGCGCGGATCTACGCGCTTGCCAGTGGCGCTGCGACCAGTTCCGCTGGCTGCGCTGCGACCACTTCCGCCGGCCGCAGAGCGCTTGTTGCTGCTCGTTGCTCCGCTGCGCGGACCCTTGCCTGGTCGAGAATCGCGTGGCTTCATTGCGCCACTCGTTCAATCACACACACTGCCCAACATGCAATGCCCTCTTCACGACCAAGTGCGCCGAGACCTTCTGCTCTGCGTCCTTTTACCGAAACAGGAGCGCCGACCACATCCATGAGTTTACGTTGCATCTCCTCGCGATGGGGCGCAAGCTTCGGTTTTTCACAGACCACGCTGCAATCAACATTGCCAATTTCAAAACCATTCTTTTTTACTAACTCAACTACATGCGACAACAACAGCAGCGAATCCACTCCCGCCCATTTTGGGTCGGTATCCGGAAAATGTTGACCAATATCGCCGAGCGATGCTGCACCAAGAAGTGCATCAGCAATCGCATGAGCAATCACATCTGCATCACTGTGCCCTACCAATGCGCGTTCTCCCGCAAATTGCACGCCACCAAGCACAAGCACGCGACCGCTCGGAGTGTCTTCAAAACGATGAATATCAAAACCTTGTCCAACTCGTATCGCAGTAGCCATTGATTTCTCCTTACACTTCGGTTCGCGCGGTAGCACGAGCCCATTCCAAATCTTCGGACGCTGTGAGTTTGCGATTGAGCGCTTCGCCAGCCACAACAACTACTCGCTTGCCTAACAGCTCAACCAGTGTCGCGTCGTCTGTTCCTTCAGGACTAGACGCGTGCGCTTCGCGCAGTATTGCGGCTCGAAAAACTTGCGGTGTTTGCACCGCCACCAATGAAGAGCGGTCAGGTGTGTTGACGACAACATTTTGTGCATCAACTTGTTTAATCGTGTCGGTAACTCCAATTGCAGGCACAGCGCCATCTGCCCCATTGTGCACTTGAGAAATTGTTTCTCTAAACAAATGTTCAGTGGCAAATGGTCGCGCTGCATCGTGAACACAAATAATCGTTGCCTCTGGCGGCACTGCCTTAAGTCCACAGCGCACTGACTCACTGCGTGTTTCACCACCAGCAACCTGGCCTTCACCAAGAGTGGCATCCGGTGGCAACAC
>JBJOEQ010000137.1:0-3106 GCA_046049195.1 Actinomycetota bacterium
CAAAAATGCCAACGTCGCAACTGGTGCAGAGGGAATGGCAAATGCCCGTGAAATTGTTGCCAACGTTGCGTCAACTCTCAATTGCGCCACCACAGAAGTACTCATTGCTTCGACAGGTGTGATTGGCCGCCAGTACCCAATGACCAATGTTCGTATGGGCCTCACATCCATCCCTCAGCCTTGCTCCGAAACTTCGGCAGATGCTGTGGCACGAGGAATCATGACGACGGACACGGTTTCCAAGGTTGCGCAAGCCACTGTGAGCGGCTCGAATTCGCGCGTCGTTGGCGTAGCAAAAGGTGTTGGCATGATCGAGCCAAACATGGCAACGCTGATCACCATGATTTTTACCGACGCTCTCATTGCGCCAGCCGATCTCGACCACGTGTTTCGCAAAATCATTGACCAAACATTCAATTGTGTTTCGGTAGATACCGATACTTCTACGAGTGATACAGCAATTGTGATGGCGAGCGGTGCCGCCGGCGTTGTTGATCTTCTCGCATTCGAGCAAGCGTTGTACGAAGTTGCGCTATCGCTCACCAAACAAGTAGCGCGAGACGGCGAAGGTGCCGAAAAACTTATCGAGGTTCACGTTGATGCTGCGAAAGATCGCGATCAGGCCAAAACAGTTGCCAAGGCAATCGTCAACTCTCCCCTTGTAAAGACTGCGGTGCACGGCGCAGACCCAAATTGGGGTCGTGTAGCAATGGCGGTTGGCAAATGCAGTCAATATCTAGATATCAATCAAAACAATGTGGTGATTCGGTTTGGGTCGCAAGAGGTGTACCCCACCCCAGTCGATGCAGAAGGCCTTGCCAACTTGAGCAACTACATGCGTGGAAAAGATGTGCGCATTCATGTCAGCCTGGCTACCGGCACGAGCGATGCAACTGTGTGGGGCTGCGATCTCACCGATGGCTATGTGCGCATCAACGCCGACTACACCACCTGATTCTTGCGCAGTGAGTTAGATATAACTCTCTAGCCAAGCCAACAGCGATTCGCGATAATGCAACAGTGATTTGTATTTAGCCACATCATCTGGAAGACGCTTGATCAGCGAGTACAAAGTTCGTGCCTTGTCGGCGCCTCTCGCAACGTACTGCGTGATCGGTTGCTGATAGGTGCGAATCGTAAACAGTGATCCGCCACTGAGTGGCAGAGCCCGAAGCGTCTGTCTTTCCATGCGCACCCATAGTTGTGATGGGTCACTCAAAAGCGGCGCACTGGGGCCAACGGGTTGAAACAATGCGCAGTGATCTTCGATCGTCCAATTAGACCGAACCATGGGTTGGTCGGCCTTCAGCCTTGCCATTGTTGTATCCACCGCACCGCCTACTTGCTCTGCATATCTTGCGACAGGTCGATGCACGGCCAGCATGTCTTGTCCCAACTTAGAGCTCAGCCTCCATCGGCTTGGCGAGCACACCACACCGGCAACAACGACTTGGTTCATGACCACCAAGTCGTCAGCAACCATCAGTGCTGCTTCGACAAGCGCGTCGATACCTGTTGACTGCAGGTTCATACCAACAAAATCAGCCACCAATTGTGCTGCTTCTTGCGCAACTGCTTCACCACCTGGATGCAGTGAAACCACTTCGTCGCGACGAGTGCGAAGTAACTCTTGCTTCATAGCAATTGTCGGCGCGGTCTCTTCATCACTTGGCAACCATTGCGCCATGTCAAGCGGGCGTGTTCCCACACGATGGCGAAACTCATTGGTCATTTCTGCTGGCAGCATCGAGTCGGCCATTGGTAACGCCTTAAACGAGGTGAAATCAATTGTGGGCAACTCGTCGTAGGGCGTAAACGGATGTTGATGCAGTACGTGAGTCATGATTGCACGCTCATTACCGCGCGCTCAGCATCAGATCACTTAGGTGTCATGCGAATGCCACCATCAACGCGAATCGTCTCGGCATTCATATAACTGTTGGTGATGCATTCGACCACCATGCTTGCAAGTTCTTCTGGGTAACCAAGTCGCTGAGGAAAAAGCACACCCTTTTGCAAATTGGCTTTGAACAACTCACTGTTTTCGCCCTGACCATAAATCGGTGTGTCAATAAGACCTGGTGCAACGGTGTTGACGCGAATGCCGATGGCAGAAAGGTCACGAGCAATCGGCAATGTCATACCAACAACACCACCCTTAGATGCCGAGTACGAGGCCTGACCAATTTGTCCGTCGAATGCAGCGACCGATGCCATGTTGCAGATTGAGCCGCGCTCGCCGTTCTCGAGTGGCTCGTTTGTGCTCATTGCAGTGCCGATGATGCGAATGCAATCGAACGTGCCGACCAAGTTGATGGCCACAACTTTTTTGAATGCGTCCAAGTTGGCAGCCGACTCATAGGAACCGTCTTTACCCACGGTGCGTTGTGCCCAACCAATGCCAGCCGAGTTGACAAGTGCGCGAATTGGACCCATCGATTTAGCCATCTCTGCAGCATTGATGATGTCTTGTGTGTTTGTCACATCAACTTTGCAATACGCTCCGCCAACTTCTTTTGCTAGCGCCTGACCTTTTTCTTCTTGAATGTCGGCGATAACAACTTTGGCACCACGCTTGGCAAGCAAGCGAACGCATGCCTCACCAATTCCTGATGCTCCACCTGTGACTATTGCGCTTGCTCCGTTGAGTTCCATGAGGTACAACTCTACGCAAGTTGGTATGCGTCAAGCAAAGCCGAGCGACGCCGCTACAGCAAGTGCGTCTACATGCTCATTCATTGGCTCGCCATTATGCGCCTTGACCCACGTAAAGGTCACATCACCACGCTTAATTACTGCATCTATCAGCGGCTCCCAAATATCACGGTTGGCAACGGGCTGACGCTGCGAATTTTTCCATCCACGCTTTTGCCAACCAACCCACCACGAGTCTCGAAAACAATGCACCACATAGGTACTGTCAGAACGAATTTCGATTGGCCCAGCATGATCGGCATGCGCGCGCAATGCTTCCAGTGCTGCCATCAATTCCATACGTTGATTTGTCGTATGAGTTTCGCCACCCGTTGCACAAGGTTCACCTGTTGGAAATGTTGCCCACGCCCAGCCACCAGGGCCTGGGTTTCCCGAACATGCTCCGTCGGTG
>JBJOEQ010000138.1:0-8049 GCA_046049195.1 Actinomycetota bacterium
GCGTGGGCAAAAACTGTTCCAACGAGTGACGAGATTGAAAACCGACTTTCTCAATATCAACTTGCGGTTGGAAGATTGCGCAGTGTTGGAGAGTTGGCCGATACACAGTGGGCGCACGAGCGAGAAGCAGTGGTCTTAGTAAGTGACCGTGGCGACTCAACAGTGCGCATTCCAAATAGCCCGTGGCACTTCTCTGGCTCTGACACCACAACACAAGGTGATGCCAAATATCGCGGCGAAGATAATCATGCGATCTTTTCAGAAATTACAGGATTGAGTAGCGAAGAAATTGTGCAACTCGAAAATGATGGCGTGCTCGTGAGCAGAGGCCCAAGCAAGCGCTAACTAACGACCAGAGTGGCCAAACCCACCGCCGCGATCTTCACCATCAAGATTGTCGACCACATTCCAGTCAATGGTTTCAATTCGTTGAATCAGGATCTGTGCAATGCGATCTCCGCGTGTTACCGAATAATCCACTGCGGGATCGGTGTTGATCATCACCACTTTGAGTTCGCCGCGATAGCCGCTGTCGATAATGCCCGGAGTATTGACGAGTGTTATTCCGTGCTTGAGAGCCAAGCCACTGCGAGGCACGACGAACCCAGCAAACCCAAGAGGAATAGCAATTGCCAAGCCTGTGGGCATCAGTATTCGCCCACCCTTGGCTGCAATCGTCGCATTCTCACGTGCATACAGGTCCACGCCTGCGTCTCCATTGCGGGCAGTGGCTGGTAGGGGCAAATCGGGGTCGAGGCGCTGAACTGAGACCGAGAGGGGCTGATGAGTCATATAGCGACAATACGCCTAGATTGCATGGCGTGCTGGTGTGGATGGATCTTGAGATGACTGGGCTTGACCCAGAAACCGATGTGATCGTAGAAATAGGCACCCTGATCACCGACGACAATTTGGTCATCATTGCTGAAGGCCCCGACCTTGTGATTCATCAACCGGAGTCAGCACTTGCCCTGATGCAACCGATCGTTGTCGAGATGCACACGAAGTCTGGGCTCCTTGAAGCAATCAAGACGTCGACCGTGACGCTGGAAGAAGCCGGCAAAGCAACACTCGAATTTATTGCGTTACATGTGCCCGAAGCCAGATCGGTGCCACTGTGCGGAAACTCGATTGGCACCGACCGACGCTTTCTTGCAAAATATTTGCCAGAAATTGAAAACTATTTGCATTACCGCAGCGTTGATGTGTCGAGCATTAAAGAACTCTCAAAGCGCTGGTACCCAAAGGTCGGTATTGACCGCCCAAACAAAGGTGGCTCACACCGCGCGATGGATGACATTAAAGAAAGCGTTCGTGAGTTGCAGTTTTATCGCGACAAATTGTTTGTCACCGAAGTCGCCAACAAAACTGTCTAGCCCTTCCAACAGTCAATTGGTGCGTTTGCAAAACTAATGTGGTTGACGTGAGCGACAAGGTGTACACCAAGCAGGAGCAAGTGCCTGCAACTGCAGAGATCACCGAAGTCGCACCAAATATTTTGCGCACCCAACTCCCTATCGACATGCCTGGCCTTGGCCACGTAAATATGTATGTGCTCGAAGATTCGCGCGGCGTTGCAGTTGTCGATCCTGGCCTGCCCGGCAAAGCAACCTGGCAAGCAATTAATCACCGACTTGCCGAGATAGGCGTGCCACTCAAGCGAGTGCACTCCATCATCGTGACGCATAGTCACCCAGATCACTTCGGTGGCGCTGGTCGACTTCGTGCCGAAACCGGAGCTGACATCATTACGCACAAGAGCTTTCGGATGTTTTTTGATCCGACCGAACCAGACGATGTTGATGTTGAGACTGTGGCTGCCACTCCGCGTGTTCCATTTGGTGACACGCCGTGGGGTGGGCCTGGTCACTCATTGCCATGGCGTCGCAAGATGTATTACAAAGGCAGTAGCCGCTTCCCCACATTGTTTCGCGCACCAAAACCAACGATCAGGCTTGCCGAAGGCGAGCACATTTCACTCGCAGGGCGCGAATGGATGGCCATTCACACGCCTGGGCATACCGAAGATCACCTCTGTTTGTTTGACCCAGAAGCCGGCGTGATGCTGTGCGGCGATCATGTATTGCCAACGATCACCCCGCATATTTCGGGCATGACCAAAAATGTCGACCCGCTCAAAGGTTTTTTTGATTCGCTCGACAAGGTTGGTGCATTCGGTTCGCAAGTCAAAATCTCACTACCAGCTCATGGATTGCCTTTCGAAAATCTCGCACTGCGTTGTGACCAGATCAAAGAACACCATGTTGGTCGACTCGATAAGTTGCGAGTGGTGGCAAGCGAACTCGACAAGCCCCTTACCGTGACCGAATATTCCGGTCACCTATTTTCGCCACGCGCACAAGGCACCATGGCTGATAGCGAAACCTACGCACATCTCGAGCACTTGCGCATTGCCGGAGAGTTTGACTACAGGGTGCGTGAAGGAATACGCGAGTACAGTCGCGTCAATTAATCAATAATTACAGCGATACGAGCTGCGTTACTGCAGCAACTCGGTTGTCGCTCAGCACGTGTCGCAACACAACACGATCACCTAGGTCTTGCGTCACGATACGCACTTGGTCGCCTGGGTCGACTGCCAGATGATGCTCGACGGTTGCATGCAGCGGTGCGCGGCGAGCGTCACTGTGCGTAGACAAATATTCTTCAAGCGCAATCCAATACGACGCGTTGTTCATGTGACCAACCGCATCCATATCAGCAAACCGCACTGGCCATGCTTCGCTTGTTGCACCCGGTGCATCAAGTGGTGGCAACGATTTGCCAATTAAAAAACTCGAGCGAATCTTTCGACCAGCGCTGGCGATATGCACCATGCTCAAGAAGTCTTCTGGCAACGGTGTTGGTTTCATTGTTTGCATATCCACATGCACCCACAACGCTGCAGACTCAATGCACGCACCGTCGGCCGAAGTAATCGTTGTACGACGCTCTGCCCAATGTGAGCCATAACCACCGCACCAAGTTTTTACCGAAACGTCGGTCATGTACAACGGAAACTGATGCACCCACATTTCGGTGCGGCGCACCACCCAACCGTGGATGTCGGAATAAGCGCCGTCGACCGCATCGTCATTGGCAATGTCTTGTAAATAGCGCGCAGTGGCGTCAAGACGCAGACGCCCTTTTGGGGTTACATCGCCGAGGCGCACCCTGCGCTCGGTGCCAAAAACACGGCCATCGCTGGGCAATTCAACTGGGTTTGCAGGTTGCCACATGACGCTCAAACCCTATAGGGCATTGAGTCTCACGGTCGTTGCATTTAATCGCTTGCAATTGGCCTACGAAGGTGGTTTGCTACATAGCCCATGTTGCAACACGCCATTACCCGTAGCAATTCGTCAGCAGTGGCTGGCGCGCGCGCGTTTGCAACCGTGGCCGTGACAGCCGCAATCACCAGCCGTTATTCACGCTGGTTTGATATGCAGGCCGGAGTCGCGAAATATTCGAAAGATTTCACGAAGCGCCCGGTCAAAGGCCTCCTGGGGTTCCAGACGTAACAGATTTCACGTCGGAGAACGCCAAGAGGCCGCTGGGAGAAATCCCGGCGGCTTTTTTATTTCCCCCCGAAATGTGTTCTCCGACGTGAAGCCAATCAATACAACAAACAGCAATGAAAGGAACAGAAAAATGCAAACACTCATAGCACCAAAAGAGCAACACGAAACGCTCGTGTTGTCGGCCAAACGATGCAGCGACGGCAACGGAACGTTGTCGTATCTGTTCTTTTCGGAAGAGTTTGTTGACATTCAGCGCGCCAAGGCTGTGTGTTCGAAGTGTTCTTCGCAAGCCGAATGCTTGCTCGGTGCACTCGATCGCGCAGAACCATGGGGCGTATGGGGCGGTGAGCTCCTCGAAGAGGGTCGTATTTGTGTAACAAAGCGACCACGTGGCAGACCAGTAACGCGCAATATACGTGTAACCGTTGTCGACGAAGTGCCAATCCCCCGGCACCTCGTGGCATAAGACAACAAAGGGGTACGAAAACGCTCTAGTAACGTGTTTTCGTGCCCCTTTCCCCTCCACAACAACGCAAGTTGTTGATCGCTGTAGTCGTGCTGGCTGTCAGCGTTGGCGGTGGTTGGCTGTGGAGCAGTGCATCAGAACCAGACCTTGATGCACGCTTGACAACACCTGGTGAAGTGCCATACCCATCGATCGCAACCAACAGTGCAATTGCAGGCACGAGCCTCCCCCAAGCATCGCTGCTCACACTCGACAACAAGACGATTGACTCAAGCGAACTCATAGGCAAACCACTGATTCTCAATTTTTGGTACTCGACATGTGAGCCGTGCCGACGCGAGATGCCGGTGCTGGCTGCAAGCGCCGATGCTCATAGTGCAACTGTTCGATTCGTTGGCATCAACATGAATGACTCCATCGAAACTGCTCAAAACTTTGCTGAAAAATACAATGTTTTGTACGACATCATGTTTGATCAATCTGGTTCATTTATCAGCGATCTAGGTATCGCAACTGCTCCGATGACACTGTTCGTCGATGCGCAAGGAATGATTGTCGACCAAGTTGCAGGAGAGATCACCGCCGACAAACTTGAGTCACTCATCACTAAGTGGTTTGCACAATGACAAGCACAGTCGTTCTGGCGATCGAAGGCAACTTTGCATACAGCTTTATGCTTGGCATCCTCGCTGCAGTCAACCCGTGTGGTTTTGTGTTGCTTCCCGCATACCTGCTGTATTTTTTGGGCATCGACTCGGCCAACCCTGCTGCACAACGAGCACCAATTCGTCGCGCACTGCTTGTCAGCACGTCGGTCTCCAGCGGTTTCCTGCTCGTCTTTCTGGTAATCGGCACCATTTCACGGCTCTTCACTCAATGGATTGAACTCAATGCCAAATACGCAGGGCTTCTCATCGGTGTTGCGTTGGTTGTGATGGGTCTTGCGATGCTCGCTGGCTGGAAACCATCGTTTATCACCCCGTCAATAAGTGGTGAACGAGACCGTTCGCTGCGCACTATGTTTATTTTTGGTATCGCATACGCAGTTGCCAGCATCGGTTGCACGATCGGCTTTCTCACCACAGCAATTTTTGGCTCCATCGGATTAAACGGGTTTGCGTCTGGAGTACTGAGCATCGTGTTGTATGGCGCAGGCATGGGTCTTCTCGTGAGCACACTGACTGTCACGCTTGCCGTTGCACAAGGCGGTCTCTTGCGGGTGTTGAAAAACGGATTGCGCTACATGGACAAACTTGCTTCAGGTTTCATCGTGCTCACCGGCATGTATCTCACGTGGTATTGGTATGTCGCGGTGTCTGAGCGTACGTCGGCTGGCAATGTCACCCAAAATGTTGAAGGTTGGCAATCATCTGTTGCCACCTTTTTGCAACGCCAAGGTGCATGGCGTCTCGGTTTCGTGTTCTTTGTCGTTGTCGGTGGGGCGATTTCTGTAAATCAAATTCGATCACGAAGTAGCAAGTCTCAGTGATGTTTGCCGACCTGCTTGCACATCCAGATGTCGAAGAGTGCAGCATTTTGCGCAGCAGGTTTGGTTTTATGGCCTTTCATGGCGGCGGCCTAGAAGAACAAACAGACGTGATTGCGATGGCGGCAGCCGAACAATCTGGTGCTTCGTACTACGGCATTCACCAACCCAAGGCTCTCAAGTGGCATATCCCCTCGCATCAAATTGATCCAGATCATTCACCTGTTCTTGCAACATTTCTGGATCACGTAGATGTAGTGATCACCATTCATGGCTATGGCCGCAAAGGTTTATTCACTACCTTGTTGCTGGGTGGTCAAAACCGAGAGCTTGCCTCTCATGTTGCTGGTCATCTGCGCACCGCATTGCCTGCATACGAAATTGAAGACGACCTAGCAAGTATTCCGTCCGACTTGGCCGGCCAACACAGCGACAATCCGGTTAATCGGGTGCGCAATCGCGGAGTTCAGATCGAGCTTCCACCACGCGTGCGTGGCTCGAGCCCGCTGTGGTGGGATTGGGAAGGACCGCACCTCACCCCACACACGCTGTCTCTGATCACTGGACTTGTAAGTTCAGTGAATACCTGGGATGGACTACTGAAATAAACAGATTACGGAGCTAGGCGCTCGATGCTCCAAGCAGTTGAATCAACTGTCGCTCGTGAGTATCTGAATCGATCGTGCAAACGGCTTGGTCGGCCTTGCCAAAACTCGAACGCAACCGGCTCTATTACCCAACCGCCCCACATGGGTGGCCGAGGCACATCAGCACCCTCAAATTGCTGGCGATACTGCTCGAGTCGTTCAACCAACACCGACCGATCACTAATCACTTGTGATTGTGGTGAAGCCCATGCACCGAGTTGTGACTCGCGAGGTCGCGACGCAAAATACTCGTCGCTTTGTGTTTCCAAAACTCGGCGTACCGAACCACGCACGCGCACTTGACGATGCAAGTCGAGCCAAGAAAAAACTGCTGATGCAACTGGTTGTGCTTCGAGTTGCGCACTCTTGTCGCTTGTGTAATTGGTGTAAAAAACCAATCCGTGTGCATCAACTTTGCGGGCAAGAACAATTCGAGCGTCGGGTATTCCATCATCGGCAATAGTCGCCACCGACATTGCGTTTGGTTCGGCTACTCCGGCAGATGCGGCCTGTTCGTACCAAGCGTTCCATTGCACAAATGGATCATCTTGCAATTCACTGCGTTCGAGCCCTGCAGTTTCGTATTGAATACGGCGATCCTGCAGGGACATGACTACCCACCAATTACTTTGGCGAAATGCGCGTGATGCCGCGCATGTATGGGTGCAGCGCTTCGGGGATGATGACCGAGCCATCTTGCTGACGATTGTTTTCAATAATTGCTGCCCACACGCGAGGTACTGCAAGGGCTGATGCATTTAATGTGTGCGTCATCTCAGTACCCTTTTGGCCTGTGCGCTTAAAGCGAATGTCGGCGCGGCGTGCTTGATAATCGCTAAACCAACTGATTGAACTCACCTCTAGCCACGAATCTCCGCCCGGCACATAGACCTCAACGTCGAAACTGCGGTGATGGCTTTGGCCCAAGTCGCCAGTACAGATTTCGATAATCCGATATGGCAAGCCGAGCACAGCGATTGTTCCTTCAACACGGCGCACAAGTTCTTGCAACATCTCGGGTGCTTGCTCGGGTGTTGTGACCGACAAGATTTCGACTTTGTCGAATTCGTGAGTGCGCAACATGCCACGTGTGTCGCGTCCGGCAGAACCTGCCTCGCGTCGATAACACGATGTGTGCGCCATGTAGCGCACTGGCAGCATTGCTTCGTCGAGCACTTCGCCCGCATGAATAGACGTCAGTGAAGATTCGGCGGTTGGAATGCACCACAAATCGTCGCGTTCAATTGCATACGCATCATCGGCAAACTTTGGCAACTGGCCAGTTGCGGTGAGCGTTGCCGTGGTGACGAGGGATGGCGGACGGATTTCTTCGAATGCATCTGCATTGCGGTCGAGCGCAAGTTGACAGAGTGCGCGAGCCAGCGTCGCTCCGGCGCCACGTTGCATCGTGAACATTGCGCCACTGATCTTGACGGCGCGCTCGTTGTCGAGAATGCCCAAGGCAGTAGCTGTCTCCCAATGGGGCACGCGCTGGTAGTCGGGAAACGATGCCGGCATATTGATAGGCCCGGTGATCGTTGGATTCTCATGGTCACCCGCACCGTCAACCGCGTCGGGGTGTGGCATGTTGGGGATGCGCAGCAGCACATCACGTAGCGATTCGGTGAGTTGGTCGAATTCGGCAACAAGCGCCTGTTCGGCGTCGCCAAGCGAGCGGCTTTGGGCCATTAAGGCTTCGGCTGCGTCATTGTCACCTGAGCGGCGAAGGGCGCCGACTTGTTTCGAGAGTTCATTCACTTTGGCACGAGTGGTGTCTCGTTCGGTTGTGATATCACGCAATCTGGCGTCGAGAGTCTCGGCTTCTTGCAGCTGCACAAGAAGTTCGGGCTTATGTCGTCGCGCCAACAAAGCACGGACCATCTCGGGGTCATTTCGCAAAAGTCGAACGTCAATCACTGAGAATTCACT
>JBJOEQ010000139.1:0-6418 GCA_046049195.1 Actinomycetota bacterium
GTGTAGACCGAACGGCCAACTGCAACATCAACGTTGTTGACGCACATGTATTGCAAGAATGCCATCGTGCCAGGGCCAGTGAAATCGAACTCGTTAAATGCAGTGAGGTCAACCATGCCAACCGACTCGCGCATCTGCAAGTGTTCGGCATTGGTGATTGGTGACCACCAGCGTGCGTCCCACTCGCTTGGGCGTGCCTCACATTGGTCCTTGAACTTGTCGATCAACTTGGCGTTGGATGCAAACCACTGTGGGCGCTCCCATCCACGGGCATCAAAGAACGTTGCGCCAGCGGCTTCTTCGCGCGGGAAGAATGGACTGCGACGCATATTGCGCTGCGTTGCCCATTGCTCGCGTGGGTGCACGATGCCGTATGTCTTGTTGAAGTGTTCATCGCAACGCGCGTAGATGTGGTGTTCTGTTTTTTCGTGCGCATAAAAGCGGCTGATGTCTGAAGAGTGTGGGTCACACAAATGCGGGTAACCATAAGTCATCCACTCGGCAACGAGTTGTGCAATGCCAGGACCTTCTTTGATCCATACTGCAGCAGCAGACCACAAGTTGCGCACTTCAACTGTCTCGCCAAGAACTGGCATCGCATCTGGAGTGAGCGACAAAAGACCATTGATCGCATATTTGATTTCGGCGTCGCCAAGCATCTCCATCAAGTCGATTGCTTGTTCCATCTGCGGATCAAAGTCGTCTTGTGTGAGCGGCAATTCGGTAGGCGACAATGCGGACGCTTCATTCGATGGAATGTCGTCGGGGTGCATGAAGATTGCACGGTGGGCGTATGAGCCAACTTCCATCGAGCCGGCAGTTTGGCGCTCATAACAGAACGTGTCCATGTCGCGGATGATTGGGTATGCAAGTTCTTTGTTGGACTGTTGCAAAATGTCGATTGGGCCAACGTCGGCCATTTGGTGGACGGCTGGAGTCAACGGAATATTTGCTCCAGCCATTGCAGCGATGCGTGGGCTCCACACTCCGCAGGCCACCACAACGAACTCGGCTTCGATCCGACCCTTGTTGGTGACAACAGCCTTGATGGTGCCATTTTCGACTTCAAGGTCGAGTACTTCGGTATTTGCAAACACTTGCAAGTTGCCAGCAGCTACAGCACTCTCACGCATGAGCGTGCCAGTCTGCAGCGAGTCGACAACTGAAACGCTTGGAGTGTAAAAACCGCCGAGCAAAATCTTTTCGTTGATGAACGGCACGAGTTCTTTGATTTCTGCTGGAGTCAGCAACTTGGAGTCGATGCCCCACGACTTGGCTGAAGTCATGCGACGATTAAATTCTTCGAGACGTTCTGGTGTGCGAGCAACTTCGATGCCGCCGCACGTGTTGTTCATGCCCATTTCGATGTATTGCTCTTGCGATGCGAGCGTCAGCATCGCCATTTCTTTGTTGTGGTCGGTAGGGAAGATGAAGTTGGAGGCGTGGCCTGTCGAGCCACCTGGGTTAGGCAGTGGGCCTTTGTCGATCTGGACCATGTCGGTCCAACCCAACTTGGAAAGGTGGCCGACGAGGCAATTGCCTACGATTCCGGCACCGATTACGACGCACTTTGCACGGGTTGGAAACTGACTCATGTGGAAGCCCCTCAATATTGAACCGAATAAACGACTTCCGTAGTATATCACTGCAATATCACCGATCTAAAATCGGTTAGGATGCAGTTTGTGAGTATTTCATTGAGCCAGCAGGCCTACCTGCAGATCCGCGACAAGATCGTGCGCCTGCAACTTGCGCCCGGTGACGTCATCCGCGAAGACGTGTTGCAAGCCGAACTCGGCATTGGTCGTACGCCAATTCGTGAGGCATTACAGAGGCTGGCTCGCGACCAATTTGTGACTGTTATTCCGCGTCGGGGCATGTTGGTGTCACCAATCGATGTGATGGAACTTTCGATGCTCTATGAGACCCGCGCAATTTTGGAGCCGTACGCCATGCGCCTTGCTGCAGTGCGCGGCAAGCAAGAACATTGGGACGCAATGGCGACTGCACTCGAGAGTTCGCGACGACCAAACGTGAGCAATAGCGACTTGATGCGCATCGACCGCAGGTGTCATGAAATTGTGTGGGACGCCGCCAACAATCGCTTTCTCACCGACACGCTCGACATGATGTATGCACAAAGTGATCGGCTATGGCATTTGTATATCGCCGACGTGGAAGACATGCGCCACGCACTTGAGGAGCACACCGAGATGTATCAGGCACTGAGTGTGGGTGATGGTGATTTGGCGGCAAAGTTGGCCGAAGCGCACGTGCGGGCCTTTGACGAAGAAATGAGCTTGGCTGTGCGTAAAAATCTTGGCTCGCCACTAAATTAGCGCGCGCTATTAAATTGGCGAAGCAGTAAATCGCTATTGCGTACTGAGGCTGGCACGAAACTCGCCATCGCGCATCATTTGTTTAATCTCTGCAGGTGGTTCATCGAGTCTCTCGACGACAACCGAATGAATTTTCGCTGTGCAGTCGAAACCATGCGGGTATGGGCCAACAGGCGAGCCAGTATCGACACCCACATCAAAGGTTTCACCGCTCATTGAATAGACAAGTGGAACTGTTTTGTCAATGCGAGCCGAGCCAGCATTGTTGTTGTCATTGTTGTTGTCTACATAAATTGTGACATCGCCTCCTGCGCCGAATCCGCCGTCGTAGGCAAATGCCACAACGATCTGGTGCTTGCCGGCAGACAGCGGCGTGTTGCTGGCAACAGAAGTGTGCTCGTGGCCAAACCAGTTGTAATGAAAAGTTGGACAACCCTGTTCGTCGAGATACAACGACCAGCCGGCCATGTTGCCGCCCTGACACACAATCACACCATGTGGTCCCGTCGCTGCAGCAGCAATATCAATTTCAATATTCGCAGTAATCCGAAACGAACAGTTCTTGATATTTATCACCGAAGACTCTGGCATACGTATGTGTGCAGGCGTGTAGGTCATCGATGTCAAGCCGTCGAGTGAATGTGGCACCGAAAAATCTCCATGTCGGGGTGAGCCTGGATCACGTAATGGATAGATGCCGTAATCGACTGCATGTTGATGAAAAAGTGCCTGCAATTCGGCGAGCTTCTCTGGGTGTGTGGCAGCCAGGTCAACTGCTTGCGAAAAGTCGTTTGCAATGTTGTACAACTCCCACACTTCTTGTGGTCCATCAAACTCAAAACCTTGCAGTCTGATCCACGGCAGTCGACCATGGAAACATGAAGCCATCCAGCCATCTGCGTAAATGGCTCGATTGCCGAGGATCTCAAAATATTGACTGGTGTGGGTGCTTGGCGCATCTGCAGAATCAAATGTGTATGCCATTGATGTGCCGTGCAGTGGCATTTGCTCGATGCCATTGACATGTGTTGGTGGTGTAATGCCAGCAATGTCGTAAATGGTTGGCACGATGTCGATGACGTGGTGAAACTGCGTGCGAAGACCACCCTTATCGGCAATCTTTTTCGGCCATGAAAGTGCCATTGCATTGCGCGTGCCACCGAAGTGCGATGCAACTTGTTTCATCCACTGAAACGGCGAGTCGAGAGCCCATGCCCAGCCGACATTGAAATGGTTTTCGCATTTGTCGGTTCCAAAGTCGTCCATGTGATCGAGCAGCCACTCTGGGTCTTCGGGAACTCCGTTTTGAAACGATGGTGCGCTCCACGCACCATGAATTGTGCCCTCGGCCGATGCACCGTTGTCGCCAGTGATATAGATGACAAGAGTGTTGTCGGCAATGCCCATGTCGTCCAACGAATCGATAACGCGCGCAATTTGTGCGTCGGTGTGGGCAAGGAAACCAGCAAACGTTTCCATCAATCGTCGCGCAACTGGTTTGTAACGGTCGGGGTAGTCGGCCCACGCCGGCACTTGCTCTGGTCGCTTGGTGAGCGTGGTGTCTTTGGGAATAACGCCGAGTTTCAACTGGCGCTCGTAGATCATGTCGCGAAGTGAATCCCAGCCGTCGTCGAACTGGCCCTTAAATTTGTCGATCCATTCGCGCGAAACATGATGCGGTGCGTGCACGGCAGGCGTGGAGAAGTAGCAAAAAAATGGGCGATTGGGTGTGGACGCATGTTGCCGTTGCATCCACGTGATTGCTTGATCGGCCAAATCTTCGGTGAGGTGGTATCCAGGCTTGCCAATATGTGGAGCAATGGGCGTTGTCTGGTCGTACACAGGTGGTTCCCATTGTGATGACTCTGCGCCCATGATTCCGTAGAAGCGATCGAAACCTAAACCTGTTGGCCAACGATCAAATGGACCTGCGGGGCTTTGTTCCCACGACGGCGCGAGGTGCCACTTGCCAAAACATGAAGTTGAATATCCAGACATGCGCAAAACCTGTGCAACAGTTGCCGACTCGGGTGGGATCGCACTGTCGTATCCAGGAAATGAGTTGGCAATTTCGGTAATGCCTCCCATGTGCACGCTGTGATGATTGCGACCAGTTAATAGCGCGGCTCTCGTAGGCGAACACAGTGCCGTGGTGTGAAATTGGTTGTAGCGCAAACCGGTTGTTGCGATCTTGTCGAGTCCAGGCGTCGTTACTGGTCCGCCAAAGTTTCCAAATGAGCCGAAGCCAACGTCGTCAAGCATGATCAACAAAATGTTTGGAGCACCATCTGGGGCGGTTGCCGCCGTAAGTTTTTGCGGAGTCGACTCAGTGATGATTCGGGAGATGTCTCCACCAAATGCGGGTGTTGCTTTTGGAAGACGTTGTGTCATGAACGCAGGCCAGCAACATCAAAAGAGTCAAGTGCACGCAACACATGTGCTGTATTGCCATCGATCTGCAGTGCCGAAGCCGCAATTGCTTGCGACAGCGTTGTGCTTCCGCTCAAGATGTCGGCCCACACTGCCAATTCGCACGAAATTGAATTTGTCGCGCTTGAGCCATCAGTTAGGACGGCCACACAATTGCGAATATGCAGACCAGTTTTTTGGCCTTGAGAAAAATTGAAAGCAATCTGAATATCGATACCTTCAGCACGAGTTGGTTCAAGCAGCACACGCAAAATGCTCACCGCAGATGAGATGGGTCCTGACAAAATTTGTCGTTTATTGATGCGGTGTGTGTTGAATCGTGTTGCATCAAGACTGCCGTCCAAGTGGCGTGCTCGAGCAAGACACCAGTTGCGTATGTTTGCAGCCGGGGTTCGCTGTGCAACGAGGCGCAGGGCACTTGCAAGTAGTTGCTTGTCCGAGTCGCTTGAGTCAGTGCCGTACGCGAGCCACGAAGAAAGCTCAATTGCAAAACGGAGGTCGTCGTGATCAATAGCCCCTTGTGCCTGTGAGCGCACAGTTTCCTTGCCACCGAATCCCTCGATCATTCGGTCGGAATGTTCTTGTGTCGAGAGTGGAAACAAATTTGCTTCATGACCATCAAAGAAACCAAAAATTCCACTTCTAATCTGGCGCACATGGTGTTCGGCTACGCCATAGAGCTCCGACGTGAGGTAGTCGTCATCGCATTGATCTGGTAATCGAATGGTTGCAGCCAAGTCGACACTCGACATGCCGCGGTTGGTATGGCGCACTGTTTGATCCCACAAAAACTGAAGAGAGTCTCGGTACTTCGTCACGCGATCTTTGATCGCTTCGGATCCGCTGATTGGGGGACCATGTGCACCAGCGAGGTGCTCGGAATGCAAGCCAAGTAGATGATCAATCCCGCACAACATCACTTGAGGGTCTCGGTATTCTTCGCCACGAATTGCGAACACATTAAACAGCACTGGCCAGACCAAGTTGTTGACGCAAAGTTTTATTGAATCAAACCAGTACGTCACCGAGTCGTCTGCATCAGACGGCGCCGGTGTCACTTGAATGTTAAGACCAGCAACTTGGATGCTGCACGCAGAACTAAATGTGTTTTCTGGCGGAATGAACCCGTAGGTGTGAGGTGCATGCGCAGGGTCGCGATAAAACTGACCAAGACCAACATTGACAACTCCGTCTACACCGTCGAATGGAAGTGTGACTGCAAACTGCTCGACGAGTCCGCGACCGTACGCGGGAGCAATCTCGGATGTTGTGCGCAATCGATTGAACGCGATCTTCTCGTGGCCCCAGATGGGAATCTTCGCTGCCGGATCTTCCTCAAACACGGCTTGCGTGCCACCCACATAGTGAAAGTGTGTGTACAACACTGCGACTATTGGTCGTGTCGTGACTGCACGCAATTCTTTGATGGCCGCACGCATTTCTTCAATTGATTCGCCCGTGTCAATAGCGATGATGCCTTCTGGTGCATCAACAAATGTTTGATTGGATAATCCATTGCCAACGAGACACCACACGCCTGGGCGAACGGTATAAAACTTTCGCTCAAGCCTTTGTGACTGAGCAATGTGGTCGCGATGCGCAATTTGGCCAGTGGCAAGCGTGACGCTCAGATCACCGTTTGGCTCAAA
>JBJOEQ010000140.1:0-5041 GCA_046049195.1 Actinomycetota bacterium
ACTCAACCATGGTTGAATACCTCGACACGATGGACGCTGGCATGTTTATGGCGGCACAGCCGTCGACTCCAACTCATCGCGTGCTCGCAGCACTCGGGCCAAAGATGCTCAAGCTGGCAGGTGAGCGAAGTGATGGTGCGCATCCATATTTCACGACCCCGGATCACACTGCAGTTGCTCGAGAAATCATGGGCGTTGGTCCAACTCTTGCGCCAGAAATTGCTGTGATTTTTGAGACCGATGCAACTAAGGCACGAACGATTGCGCGCAACTACATGGGAACCTATACGCGTTTGCCCAACTACGCCAACAATTTATTGCGCTCTGGTTTTACCGAAGCAGACATCAAGAATGAACATGGTGTGCAAAGCGACCGATTGGTGGATGCGATCTGCACATGGGGCACACTCGACACCATTCGTAAACGTATTCAAGAGCACTACGACGCCGGTGCGTCACATGTTTGTGTTCAGGTATTGACCGAAGATTTTGTTTCGCTGCCAAGTGCTGAGTGGCGCGAACTCGCCACATTGATTCCCGAATTTAAAAACTAAAAGCTAAACGCCAAACACTCGCATCTGTAGTTTGCGCATACCTGCGAGCCAACGCTCGTTCTCCGACGCCTTCAGCGTTGCATATTGTGCAACTTCGGGGTGGGGCAGAATCAAGAACGTTTCTGCTCGGATGCAGTCGACAACCACCTGAGCAACGTCGGCTGGCTCGAGCACTACACCTGCAACCCGCACGACATTGGTGGTTTCACCGCCTGCAGGGTTGTCGCCACCTTTGAGCATGTTGGTATTGACGCCTTGTGGACACAAGCAACTGACCCTGATACCGCGCTTGCCATAAGTGATGGAAAGCCACTCGGCAAATGCGCGTGCAGCATGTTTGGTGACGGAGTAAGGCGCGGAGCCAATTTGCGAAAGTAAGCCAGCAGCAGATGCAGTGCTGCAAAAATATCCTTCTCCGCGAGCAAGCCAACCCGGCACCAAATACTTTGCCGCCCAGCGATGTGCATTGACGTTGATATCGAATGCTGTGTTCCAAACGTCTTCTTCGGTGGTGAGATCGGTACCTGATCCGACACCCGCGTTGGCGAAAAACAAATCGATAGGACCAAATGCTTTTTCGGCCGTAGAAATCAGTGTGGCATTTGCCTCTTCGGTGCCGAGGTCGCCAGCCACTGCGAGGGCAGAGTTTGGGCGCTGTGTATTCAAGCGCAGCGCAATCTCATCAAGTGGCGCCTGGTCGCGGTCGGCCAAGACAACCGTGGCACCTTCTTTATGGAATCGTTCGGCCAGCGCCATTCCGATCCCGCCCGCAGCACCCGTTACAACAGTTATTTTTCCGCCAAGTTCCATGCCTGTGATGTTACGCACAGTGTCGCGATTTTGTGACACCGATCAGGTATGGTCATGCCATGACCGATTCACGCGAAACTGCAGTTATCACCGAAGCCCTTACCGTCATCGACAAGGCACTGGCCGAAATGCTGCACCGCGAATTGGTATCAACCATCGAAGTTTCAGATTTGTTGCTCGATGTTCGCTTGTTGTTGACTGCAAACGCTGCTTCATCTAGCGAAGCGTAAATCGCAAAATTGTCAGACGCCGTAATGGCGCAACACCAGTAATCCGATCACGCCCATGAGCGTGCCTGCAAATGCCCCGGCAATGACATCACTCGCGTGATGAATGCGCACGCCAACACGACTCGTTGCGATGATTAACGCAAACGTATAAAACAGCAACCACCACGGCCATGCCGTGAAGTAGGTGAGCACTAAAGCCGAAAAGAATGCAGACGATGAGTGCCCGCTAGGGAAACTTGAGGTGCGAGGCTTGCGCAGAGCAAACCGCGTATCACCTTTTTCAGTTGGGCGAGAGCGCCTAAACAGGCGCTTGATGCCCTGATTGAGGATCAGGCTTTCGAGACCAATCAGAATTGAAAAAATGAGTGCTTGTTGCAGGCGGTCAATGCTGCCAATTGACCGCACGAGGCCGATGATGTGCCAGAGCAGGCCAAAGTCACCGACAGCACTAGCGATCGAGAAAATTACGATGACAATTTTGTTGTCGCGGATGTGTTCGAGGGCGTTATCGACTGCGGCATCCATGCGCAAATGCAGGAGTTGGCGTGGTGCGTTGGGTTCTTTGTTCATTGTGGCGGCCTTGGATATTTGAGAGGTGCTTCGACTGCTGCTTTGGATGGGTCTCCACCAAATTCTGGACACCACGATTTGAAATTGCAAAAGTTGCAAAGTCCACTTTTTTTGGTAGGAAAGAATGACGTTGCGCACGATTTTTCAATTGCATTAAAAAGCGCAGTGGTGCGTGTGTGCACAAAACGCATCGACTGCTCGGTTGGTGTACGTGTGTGGCGTATGCCATCTTTGACGTACAGCAACTGCAGCGATGTTGGCAACTCGCCTCGCATTTCGCGCAGCATGTATGCGTACATTTGCAACTGCATCATCTTGCCCTCAACATCAATATCGCGCGGGGCTTTGCCGGTCTTGTAGTCACTAATAATCAATCCACCATCTGCATCGCGCTCAATGCGGTCGATGATGCCGCGCAGTGCAACTTTGGCGAGGGGAGCAGTCACCCACATTTCGGTGTCGATTGAGTTGATTGTTGTTGGGTCTTCCATGCGCAGGTAGCTGTCTACGAGTGTGGTGCAGTCGGCCCAAAACTTTGTAGCTTGTTCGGCGGTCAAGTTGAGACCAGTGATGTCGTATGTGGGTTCAAATTCTGTTTTTGCCGTTGCTAAAAAATCATGTGCGGCTGCGTGCGTGCGAAGTGGGGCATCGAGTTGGAAAAGTAGCTCGAGTGCGCGGTGCACAACGTTTCCTTTTACTGCTGCCGCACCAGGGGGTTGCGGAAGTTTTTGGATGTTTTGAAATCGAAACTGCAATGGGCAATTTTGAAATGTGCCCGTACCCGATGGCGACAAAGTTTCTGGAAGTGCAAATACTTCTGTCACTGAGTGGCCGCATCTACTTGTGCGATGAGTTGCGCGAATCTCTGCGGATCTTGCATTGGGCCAAAGTGTCCGAGGTCGTTCCACTGCACAAGTGTTGAGCTAGGTACTTCATTGGCGATGGGGGCGGCAATTGCGCCTGGAGTATGTGGAATCACTTCTCCCGAAACTAGCCACACGGGCACCCGCAGTTTGGGCAGGTCGTTCCAGGTTTCGTGAATCGCACCCATCTCATAAGTGCGGGCCTCATGTTCGGGAGAGCATTTGATTGAAATACCGTCGGGCTGAGCGCGAAAACCATGCATCACATACGCGCGCAACGCATCGGACCGCATCACATTGAGCGGAGGCTTCGACGAATAATTTGCAATCGCTTCGTCAAATGATGCAAATGTGTCACGGCGACGGCGCGCTCCATCGGCAAGCGGACTAGGGACTCCCGTATTCGTAATGCCAACTCGCACTTGAGGCGGGAAGATGATTGGCTCGAAGAGAATGAGAGCGCGAAAGAGCTCTGGCGCGCGAAGAGCGGCCATGACAAGTGCTGCTCCTCCCATCGAATGTCCAGCACCAATGATCGGCGTAGCTGAATGCGCAGCCGTAATTACGCGTGAAACTGCAAGCGCATCATCTCCGTAACCACTCCAATTTGCTTTCCAGTCTTGAGGCAAACTCGAGTCACCATGTCCGCGATAATCGAATGAGTAGCAGTGATGTGAAGCGTGCAAGTGCTCGGCAACAGGGTCAAACACTCGGCCATGAAATCCGGTCGCGTGCGAAAGAAGTACGGGTTGCTTCTGCGACGTCGGCGCGCAGTCATAGACCGCAAGTTGTACGCCTTCAGACGAAGGGTGTGTTGATGGGGTTGTCACAGGCCTACTTTTCTTTGCCCAACAATATATGGTCAATTGCGCTCTTGTACGGTGCTGGCAAAATTGCTAGTTTTTGGCCATGACAATTGAGATCAACAACATCGCAGGCATCGTCCGCTCGCACGCAGCAACACAGCCCACCAAAGTCGCCCTCGTGCAAGGCGACAAAACCCAAACATGGGGTCAGTTATACGAGCGCTCTTGCAGGGTTGCAAACGCATTGAAGGCTGCCGGCGTTGGCCCACAAGACCGAGTTGCATTTCTAGACAAGAACGGCATTGATCACTTCGAGGTTTTTTATGCGTGTGGTTTACTCAATGCCGTCAGCGTGGATATCAACTGGCGACTTGCACCACCAGAGGTGGCATTTATTGCCAATGACTCGGCCGCAAAGGTGCTCATTGTTGGTCCTGACTTTGTTCCGGTGCTCGATGCAATTGCAGGCGATCTTCCCAATGTCAAGACAATCGTTGTCATTGGTGGTCACAGCAAATATCCATCGTTTGCCGATTTCTCGGCAAGCGGCGATGCAACCGATCCAGGTGTTGAGTCTGCGCCTGGTGACGTGGCATTTCAGTTGTACTCAAGCGGCACAACGGGCCGGCCAAAAGGTGTCATGCTCACCAACAAAAACTTTTTCGCACTCATTCCATTTGCTGCAGAAATCTGGAAGTTCACCGACCGTACGGTCAACCTTGTTGCAATGCCGCTCTTTCACATTGGTGGTGGCGGTTGGGCAACTGCGGGTATGGCGCTTGGCTGCAAGTCAATCATCATTCGCGATGTCAACCCCGCCGAAATAGTGACGCTCATCGGCAAGCATCGCATCACTCACGGGTTTTTGGTGCCGGTGCTCTTGCAGTTCATGCTGATGGTGCCAGATGTAGACAAGGCCGACTACTCGAGCCTTGAATTAATTGCGTACGGTGCTTCGCCAATCTCTGAAGAGGTACTTGCTGCGTCGATCAAAACATTTAAGACCAACTTCATGCAGGTGTACGGCCTTACCGAAACCACGGGAGCAACCACCATTCTCATGCCAGAAGATCATGATCTTGAAGGGCCAAAGAAAAAGTTGTTGCGTTCGTGCGGCAAGATTGTGCCCGGGATGGAACTACGCGTTGTCGATTCGGAAACCGGCAACGACGTTCCCGTCGGCGAAGTGGGCGAAATTTGGGTGAAGG